>JBLZXS010000352.1:0-2281 GCA_050285325.1 Acinetobacter sp. | reverse complement strand
AATTTGATGCAGCTGACAATCCCATGTATTTAAAAAAAGTGGGAAATTGGGTATTTACGTTTTTAACTGCCCAAGCGGAATTGAGCACTATTCAACTTGCAATGACCAGTGTCCTTCCCCGCCAAGTGAGTGAAAAGCTCCAACCCATTCGAATTATTATTGAACAAACAGAAATTGAGAATCGCTGGTTAATCCAGCAGATTGAATGTTATAACAGCGAACAAGGTAAAGATGAATGCTTGAGCTGTAAGGATGAAATTGGAATTAAAGTCATTCAAAGTATTATTCAAGAATTTAAAAAATATGATGTAGATATTGATTTGTCATAAGTTTTAGCCCTTGGCTCACTTCGGTGAGCTTTTTTTATTTATTGCTTTAATCATCAATAGCCTTTAGATAGATATAAAGCAGATAAGCTTAGGCTAATTTAAAAACCCACCGTGTCGGTGAGTTCTTTAGATCTCATGCTTTGATTTGAATTGACCCAATCATTCACCATATTTGCGTCACTCGATAATCCGATAAATACTATCCGAATTACGACTTTCAAAAAGCAACTCAATACTGGGCCGTATAATTTCACCCTCTATAATAATATGTTCAATTCTTTGAAATATTGACAGTTTATTCAACTCAGCATTTTCAGGAAGATCCCGAAGTAATGCCTGTACTTCATGTATCTTACTAAACTGATCTTTTACCTTCACCTCAATCATTTGCGTCATTAGATTTCTCTACTTATTTTATTTAATGGATCTTTTTATAACATATGTTCTACTCTCAACATTCGCTAGAGATGTTAGATTTTTTGGCAATGTAACTTTTTATAAATAGATATTTGGAATTTATTTTAAGTAATACAAACATATTAATTAAACCTGTATTGCTGAGGAGCTCATAGAGCAGTATAGAGAGCTTTTCAAATCCAAGAAAATTAAAATAAAAAAAGCCCACATCTCTGTGGGCTTTTATGTTGGAAGGCTAGTGCTGATTTCTTGTTTCAACCCTAAGGTTGTAAACTCAACGAGCTGTCATTGATCCGTCCAACCTCTTTGTAGCGTCTTTAACGACCTACTGTATGGTTAATATATTCCTGAGCTTTTTATCTGACAAGACTCAATTACACTTACAAGACAATTGTACAATTAAAATACAATTGATGATTTTTAAATTTAGTAGATCATTACATGATTTCCGACAAACATCATTCTTCATTCAAATCGAGTAAAATGGCTCAGCATTTTTGATGAGTCTGACTCAATGTTAGTTCAATTAATTTTAAGCGACTTATATCGTTATTGTGGTAATACCAAATTAAGTTCATTTATTAAAAATTATTTTTTTAATCGTGGCTTCAATTTTAGTTTCTGGTTGCGTTTAGCCAGTTCAAAATCGATTATCGCAAAATTCGCTTATCCTATTTTTTATTATAAAAAGAAAAAATACGGCATCGACATTCACTGCACCACTCAGATAGGTTATGGACTCTATATCGGTCATGGTGGACCCTTAGTGATCAATCCCACTACAATCATTGGCAACAACGTCAATCTTTCGCAATACATGACCATTGGGGCAAATGGCGGCGGTCAAGCAGCCATTATTGGTGACAATGTTTATATTGGACCCAATGTCTGTGTAATCGACAATGTGCATATTGGAAACAATGCCACCATTGGCGCAGGCAGTGTAGTGACGAAAGATATTCCAGAAAATGCAACTGCCGTCGGTAACTATGCCAAAGTTATTAACTATAACAATGCCGGCAAGTCAGTAAACAGACGTTGGCCGCTTGGAAATTAAAATTCTAAATATAAAAAAAGAGGACGAAATGTCCTCTTTTTTAAAAATATGGTGCGCTCAGCGGGACTCGAACCCAAGACAATTTCTTAGTTTTGATCATATAATTTAGTGACTTAGTGAATAGAACACATTGAAATAGGCTTAATATGGGAATGGAATGCATACAATCATGCTTTCATGCATATTTTGGTCATGAGATTTAAAGCTGGTTTATATGAGGAAATTGGCTAATCAGGCCCATGAGATGGTCTGGAGTAATAAAGTAAGGCACAAAAAAAAGTGCCTATAAGATTAGGCACTTAGATAATTAATTGAATGTAATAAATAGAGTAATAATGAAGTAATTTAAATTACTGGTTAATGTAATTATTGATCTTGGTTAGATAGTCTGGGATGTCCTCTGCAATCAGTTTCCCATAATGTTTATAAATCATTGAAGTATCACTATGGCCAAGCTGATCTGCGATCCATTCCGGTG
>JBLZXS010000351.1:0-4011 GCA_050285325.1 Acinetobacter sp. | reverse complement strand
TGGCAGTGTTGAAAACGACTTCACCAGTCGTACTACCCGATGCACCAATAGACGTTCCTTTAAAGATCGTTCCATCTGCGAGGGCTAAAATGGCGGGAGTGCTCAAACCAAAGCTCCTGAAATTTAGGCTGTAAAAAAGCGAGAAGACGAAAAAAAAGGAAGGCTATTTTTTAAACCTACCCTCCTCATGTCTGCTCGCTTGAACTTAACACGGCATTATACGGAGGAAGTGCTTTGAAGTCCATTCTATTTATACTGAATATGTAAGATAAATGCCTTGTGTTTTGAGTAAAAGTCTGTTTTGAAACAGTGTATGTAAAATGTAAGCAAATGAGAATTGTCTGACAAATCAAAACTTAAATTTTATCAAATCGGACTAGTCTATAGCTCTCCATGTAATAACTATAGGAACAAGACCATGACTGCAGAACAAAACAAGTTAAAGCTAAACCTGTATTAAAAGAGGTAGTGGCTGATAGTGCTGAAAAGTTGGAACAGGCCTCTAAGGAAGCAAAGCAAAAAGTAACAGAAGCGGTGACTGAATCGGCTGAGAATGTTAAGGCAGAAGCTAAAGAACTGCAGGCAAATGTTCAAGATCAGGTTCAAAATCTGAAACAGGATTTAATGCAGCGTATTGACACTATTAAGAAGCAACTCAATTTTTCACAAAAAGACCTGACTGATTTGAAGGAATTTGTGAAAACTGAATTAAATGCAGTGATTGATGAATTATCGAAACTGGGTAAAGAGTTGAAAGATGATGTGAGCCAGATTTCGGTTAAGCATAAAGATCATTTAGCAGAAACCTTTAAGCGTTCAAAAGAACATACTTTAGACGCATGGAAAAAAGTTTCTGTTAAAGCAGAAGATGAACCAACTTTAAAAAGCTAATTCAACGATCAGTTGATGTAAAAATCCAGAAGTGAATAATAAGAAGTATTCAATATTTGCTATTTATATCTGGAAAGCATAAAAAAGTGAGGTCATATGCCTCACTTTTTTATTTATCGAATAATCAGTGCTACGTTTTAGAACTGATGCAGCCAGTCACGCTTGTTGTGAAAATCTGCATTTGGGCTGCTGTGCTGCATCGCGTAGTATTGATTACCTTGCGAGGTTTTAAGTACCGCAGTTAAACCCAAGAATATGTTCGACCAGTGTAATTTGTGTTTTAACATAAACTCGGTTAAATCCAGGCTTACATTTAAACCGTAATGTGTCCGTTTTAACTGATTAAGTTCAATGTCATTCGCAGCTTGCGGAGGCACATCTTCAGGATAACGATATTCCTCAAATTGATACACCTGCCAAGCTTGTGAAGGGGAGAGGTTAATTTCTCGATAGAAATCTTCACCGCGAACGCCAATAAAAATTTCATAACAGGTATTTTCCCATAAGAAATCTTGACGTGGGTTGCCATTTTCCAAGTCAGGCCATTGCATGAGCTGATTTGGATCACGTAACCAAAAACCCACATTTAAGCTGTATGGGCTTTGTTGTTCAATTGCTCCCACCAGGGAAATAGATTGAAAACGACGGTCGAAAGCACTAAGTTCGTAACTGGCCATACAGCTTAGTTAGCTAAATTTGCGTGGCGTACAAGATTCGAAAGTTTTGGATTTTGTTTTGCCGCTTTTTTATAAAGCAAAGCAATTTTACCAATCGATTGTACGATTTCAGCACCTGTCACTTGAGCAATTTCGGTAATTGCAGCAACACGTGCTTCGCGATCTTCACCGGCAATTTTAACTTTAATCAGCTCATGATCATTTAAAGCACGATTTGTTTCTTCGATGACATTCTCAGTCAAACCTTGGCCGCCAAGCATAACCACAGGGTTAAGTGCATGTCCGATTTGACGCAAACGCTTGCGTTCCTGAATTGATAAAGCCGCCATAAAGATAACCTAATTTTAAAAACGACTTAGTATAACAAATGCCAGGTTTAAACGCTTTATATTCTGTTGAAATAATCGATTTCGATTATTGAAAAAAAACCTATCAAAGTTCGGATTTAGATACAGATGTATACTGCAAGCTATGTATTTTTCACGTACAATCATGAATTAGAAGTTTTTTATTATTTAGAGAGTTATGGCGACACGCATTACCAACCAAAAGTTATCGAAAAGCAGTCGAGATTGGATGCGCGAGCACTTAGACGATCCTTTTGTAAAAAAAGCACAGAAGGAAGGTTACCGTGCGCGTGCTGCTTATAAGCTTCTTGAAATGCAAGAAAAATATAAAATTATTAAGCCTGGCATGACAGTTGTTGATCTTGGTGCTGCACCAGGAAGCTGGTCTCAAATTGCCGGAAAACTGGTCGGTGATAAGGGGCTGCTTATTGCTTCAGATATTCTGGAAATGGATGCCTTGCCTGACGTAACCTTTTTGCAAGGTGACTTCCGAGAAGAAGAAGTTTTCGAAAAATTGTTAAATCTTTTAAACGGACGCACTGTAGACGTTGTAATTTCTGATATGGCCCCCAATACATCAGGTAATAAGGCTGTAGATCAACCGCGTCAGATTTACCTGTGTGAGCTTGCTTTGGATTTTGCCAACAAGGTTTTAGGACCTAAAGGACAATTTGTAGTCAAGGTTTTCCAGGGCACGGGATTTGACGAATTTCGTAAACAAGTGGTAGATAGCTTTGATGTATTGAAGACAGCAAAACCTGCTGCTTCACGTGCCCGTTCTAAAGAAGTATTTTTAATCGGACAAGGGCGCAAGAAGGCTTCTAAATAAAGTTTACTTGCCAAGACATTAAAAATTGTGCATTTTGTACATTTTTAAAGTATTGCAAAGCTGATCTTCAGCTTAAATTAAGGTCACCCGTTTTGGGCATGATCAAATTAGATTGATATGGGAATAAAGCTTTGAGCGATCTCTTCAAGAATGCCGTATTGTGGCTGGTTATACTCGGTGTGCTGATTCTTATTTTCAGCAACATCAGTGACCGCAATCAACCGACTGCAATGAATTATTCAGAGTTTGTTTCAGCGGTGAATGCTGGTCAAATTAAGCAAGTCACAATTGATGGTGAAAGAATTCGTGGCGAAAAAACAAACGGTTCAGAGTTTGAAAGTATTCGTCCTGCGATTCAAGACCCGGAACTTATGCCAAGCCTCATTAAACAGGGTGTTGTCGTAGAGGGCACTGCTCCTGCACGTCAAGGCTTGTTGATGCAACTTCTTATCGCCAGCTTCCCTGTACTTTTAATCATTTTGTTATTCATGTTCTTTATGCGCAACATGGGTGGTGGTGCAGGTGGGAAAAGTGGTCCAATGAGTTTTGGTAAGTCAAAAGCCAAAATGCTGTCAGAAGACCAGATTAAAGTAACATTTACTGATGTTGCGGGTTGTGATGAAGCTAAACAAGAAGTTGTAGAAATCGTTGACTTCTTAAAAGATCCAACCAAATTTAAACGTCTTGGTGCAAGTATTCCACGTGGTGTGTTAATGGTGGGTCCTCCGGGTACGGGTAAAACCTTACTTGCCAAAGCCATTGCCGGTGAAGCTAAAGTTCCATTCTTTAGTATTTCAGGTTCTGACTTTGTTGAGATGTTTGTCGGTGTGGGTGCATCGCGTGTCCGTGATATGTTTGAACAGGCAAAACGTCATGCACCATGTATTATCTTCATCGATGAGATTGATGCAGTCGGTCGTCACCGTGGTTCAGGTACAGGTGGTGGGCACGATGAGCGTGAACAGACACTGAACCAGATGCTGGTTGAAATGGACGGTTTTGAAGGTAATGAAGGTATTATCGTGATTGCTGCCACTAACCGTGCAGACGTACTCGATAAAGCCTTACTTCGTCCGGGACGTTTTGACCGTCAAGTGATGGTCGGTCTTCCAGATATTAAAGGTCGTGAGCAGATTCTAAATGTTCACATGAAGAAATTACCTTCTGTTACCGGAGTGGATGTTAAAGTTCTGGCACGTGGTACGCCTGGCTTCTCCGGTGCACAATTGGCAAATCTTGTAAACGAAGCGGCATTGTTTGCAGCACG
>JBLZXS010000350.1:0-5800 GCA_050285325.1 Acinetobacter sp. | reverse complement strand
CCTTTAAGTCTGGAGACCAAGCAACTGATTGGTGCAAATGCCAATTTAAATGAATTGCGTCAGCAAGCCAAGAAAGAGGGTGTAGAACCACTGCGTATTGCAGGTGCACGCAAGGTGTTGGATGGACTGACCACTTTGGAAGAAGTATTACGTGTGGTTCCGTTGAATTAAGTATTGTTTGAAGATGAACCAATCTTAAGATTCACCTCATCTTGATTTGTTTTAATCACTTTATCGAAATGATGAACAAAAAGATGAGGGCTTCAATATGAACATGATCTCAAAAGCAGCTTTAATTACCGGTTTGGTCGGTGCATCTACTTTTGCTTTGGCCAATACCGCAATCAATCAAACGGCTATTGCACCCACAACTACTACTTCGGTTAAACAGGCTTTAGGCCTGAAAGATGATACTAAAGTACAGCTCAAAGGTTATGTGGTGAAAGCGGTCGGTGATGAAAAATACCAGTTCCGTGATAACACCGGCACGATTACAGTCGATATTGATGATGAGTTATGGCAGGGTAAACCTATAAATGCCAAAACTCCACTTACCCTGATTGGTGAAGTGGATATTGATTACAAACCTGCAAAACGTGTTGAAATTGATGTGGATGCAGTTCAATTTTAAAATAATTGAGCTGTTAAAATAAAGCGATCAATGGCTAAAATAGCTTCTTCCCAAGACCACATGAATGATTCATGTGGTCTTTTGGGTTTAAGCTCTTTTTTAAAGCATGCTATGTTAAAAGCCAATCATGCTAAATACTTGAGAACAACATATGCGAATCTTACTGGCAGAAGATGATGCTTCCCAAGCAGAGAGCATCAAAACCTGGTTAGAAATGGATGGTTATAATATTGACTGGGTCGAGCGTGGTGATCACGCCATTTTAGCCATTGAGCAGCATCAATATGATTGTGTCTTGCTCGATCGTGGGCTACCCAAAGCCACGGGTGATGAAATTCTTAAAACGTTAAGAGCGCAGCAGCAGCAAACGCCTGTGATTTTTATTACCGCACGCGACAGTATTCAGGATCGGGTTGAAGGTCTGGATTTAGGTGCAAATGATTATCTGGTCAAGCCTTTTAGTCTGGAAGAACTTTCTGCGCGTGTGCGTTCGCAATTACGACAACATCAAAGCAGTGCCGATCAGTATTTGCGTTATGCAAATCTGGTGCTGGACCCGCAAGCGAAGACTCTCCTTCAAGATGGTCAAACCGTCAATTTAACTGCCAAGGAATTTCAGATTCTGCATAAGCTGATGCAAAAGCCTGAACATGTGATGACCCGTGAGCAACTGGAAGAATCACTCTATGCCTGGGGCGATGAAATCGAAAGTAATGCGATAGAAGTGTTTATCTATCAATTGCGTAAAAAGATTGGCAGCCAATACATCAAAACCATTCGTGGTTTGGGCTATCGCATGAGTCAGGATTAATATGCCACAAGCCGTGTCTCTACAAAGCAAACTGATCAAGACCTCATTATTCAGTTCAATGGTGGCGGGTGTGCTGGCATTGCTGCTGTTTATGGGGATTTCCCTGTATCAGACCATGCAAGTTCAAGATCAAATCATGGAAGAAATTGCAGACATGCTGCTAATTTCGGATGTGACGACCAGTTCAGGACAACAGGTGGATGAACTCAGCGATGAATTTGATATTCAATATCAACTTAAAGATCAGCAGCAGGTTCTCACGGAATCACAAAATTTCCAAATTGAAAATCAGTCTTCAAATCTTAAAAATAATTCATCAGAAGGTTATGATTTTATTTGGCAAGATCAACAATTATGGCGCATGTATAGCGCTGAAGATGCTGAACTGAATATGTCGGTATGGGTGTTACAACCGCTAGGAGAACGTTTTAAAGATTTGGCTCAAAATGTGCTGGGATATAGCCTGATCTTGGTTTTGCTCTGGTTGACGCAGTGGCTGATTTTACATTTTGCAGTGAAACGTCAATTTAAAGTCATTCATCAATTGTCCAGAAACATTGCTGAAAAAAATGCCGATGATCTCACTCCGATTCAGCAACAAGTGCCCGAGTTGCAAGAATTGCAACCAATGGTATGGCAACTGAATCAAATGTTGCAGCGGCTCAAACACTCCTTGGTTGCAGAACAGCGCTTTACTGCGGATGCCTCGCATGAGTTACGTTCTCCTTTGTCGGCTATTCAAATGCGTTTAGAGGTACTAAAACGTAAATATCCAGATTTAGCGCAGGATCTGGTCAGCATTCAAAAGGATGTCAGCCGTGGCACACAGGTGTTAGAAAACCTGCTTTTACTGGCCCGTTTGGATCCGACCAATACCAGTCAGCTGCCTAAGACTGAAATTGATTTGCAGGTTGTGGTGAAGGATGTCATTCAAGCCCTACAACCCTTTGCCGTAGAAAAAAATATTCAGATCCAGACTCAGCTTTTAGCTCACCTTTATATCGCAGGAAATGAAAAGCTGATCTTTAGTTGCATTCGAAACCTGATGGATAATGCAATTCGCTATGCCGCGCAGGGTGGACATGTGTTTATTGAGATGCAGCAGAATCATCAGAAGGTCATCATTACGATTGAGGAGGATGGACAAGGGGTGACAGATGAAGTTCTACAACGTTTGGGGGAACGCTTTTATCGGGTTTTAGGTACAAAAACATCAGGCACAGGACTTGGGCTGTCGATTTGTAAAAAAATTATTGAATTACATCTGGCTGAGATTGATTTTTCTAAATCGATGTATGGCGGATTAAAAGTCCAGCTACAGTTTCCAATCAATACCCAGCATTAAAAAGCAGTATGTCTGTGCACATACTGCTTGTTTCCACGATTATTGTTATTAAATACAGTTATTTTTATTTGGTCAGAATGAGTCGATTGTTGCGAGTAAGGCGTAGGCGATATTCTTCACCTGCATGCATGATGCGAATTTCTCGGCCGAGAGAAAACAGGTTATTTGAGTGCAGCATAGGCAGGGATTGAGCTAGATCATTATTACGGGTAAACAAGCTAAATGGTGCGTTCATTCCTTCGACTCCGTGGTATGTAGTGAACGATTTAAATGATAATCATTATCGAATAGACCTGTCAATCAATTATTTAATATTTCATAAAAAACTTAAATTTGCTTACACTCTGTAATATTTTCATGCGAAGGAGTACGGCATGTCGAAACCTACGATTCACGTTGCAATTGCAATCTTGCTGCATCAGGACAAAGTACTGGTGGGATGGCGTGAAGCGACACAGCACCAAGGAGATAAGTATGAATTTCCGGGGGGCAAGGTTGAAGAATCAGAAAGTCCTTTAGCCGCTTGTCGCCGTGAAATTTATGAAGAAGTCGGGATCGGTTTGCAGGATTGGCATGCTTTTGATGTGATTCGACATGAATATGATGATGTAATTGTGAATTTACACTTATTTCATGCCACCGTACCAACCGAGTTATTGAATGAAATTCAACAGCCCTGGACGTGGTACAGCCGGGATGAATTACTGAATCTGAATTTTCCTAAAGCCAATCAAGCCATGATTAAGCGCTTGTATTGGGCACATCAGATTAAAATTTCAGATCAGTTAAGTGCATTAAATCAGTTGCATTCTGACCAGTTAATGTATTGGCGTGTTGAGGGTACACAAGCACAAATTGTTGAAATTTCAGGTTTAAGTGTTGAAAAGTTATCCAGGCTGATTGTGAATATTGATCTATACCAGCAATTGAATTCACTTCAACAACAGGCCATTTCAGCCATTCATTTAAAACAATCCCAAGTGCTGTCCTTGATGCAAGGCGATTTAATCATCGGTAAGCGTTATATCGCGGCTTGTCATGATTTGGTTTCAATGACTCAAGCACAGAAAATTGGTTGTGATGCCATTTTATTGAGTCCAGTGTTGGCTACAGAAACACATCCCGAGGCTCAGGCATTAGGATGGGAGCAATTTAAAACCCTTGCTTCACAAGTTGAAATTCCTGTTTTTGCTTTAGGTGGAATGCAAGCAGGTGATTTGCCAGAAGCTCAGCAGCAGGGTGCTTATGGAATCGCAGGTATTCGGTTTTTATAAAATATAGAATGTATAAGATATAGAACAAGATGTATTGAGCTAGGCTTAGACCTCTCAATACATCTTGAAAGTTATAAACCTTTCAGTGCAGTTTGCGCTTGTTGAATGGTTTTTTGATCTTTTTGCTGTTGTGCAGCTTTCAAAATAGCTAACCAGAGCTGTTTCTTCATCGCATTGCTTTGAGCATAGCTCAGTCCACGTTGCGCTAAGGCCTCTGCATTTGCAGGTTTATTTTTCTTGTTCGCCACCAAGGCCAAATACAAATAAGTCTCGGCAGATTGCGGCGCCAAGCGCTGCGCTTGAAGTGCGGCAGCTTCCGCCTGATTCCATTGCCCTTGTTTATAAGCAAGCTGAGTCTTTTGCATGAGTTTTTTAAATGCAGGAAGTTTGCGGCCATCGTCAAATTGCTGCCTGCTTCTTTGCTCGGGAATCACCACCTGCATTTTTTTACGTTGAATTTCTTCTCGGTCATAAGGGGTAATGATCACACCTGAAGGAGTATTTACTTCCTTCTTTTCAGAAGGAGAAGGAGATGGTTTTTGTTTTTGAGTCTCAGGCGTGGGCAGGCTTTGACAGCCCACCAAACCTATTAAACCTAAACCGATCACACAGCGCTTATACATGTTGAATCGAAGCTTCATTATTGAATCGTCACCACTAGTTATTATAGCTACCGCTTGAAATGACCTGACTATTGTTAGAAGAATCACGTGGCATTTCAGTTTCACTTTCACGAATATAGTTTTCAATACTATCGTCTTGTTCAGGTGCGGCCTGATTGTTTTCAGTGTCAGAATTGTAAACCGGTTCTACTTGATAATACGGTAAACCACATCCAGTTGCTTGACGTGGCACATTATTGCGTAATAGCGGAATATACATTGCGCCTTCACAACCTTGTGCAGATAAATAGCCGGTTGCGCGGTCAATCCAGTGCCATTGCACATTCTCTGTTTGACGTAAATTTACAGGTTTTTGACGCAGTTGCTTCATGACATTGGTCCAAACCGGCAGGGCGCCTGATGAGCCGGTTAAGCCAGTCACTTTATTGTCATCCAGACCTAACCACACCACACTTAGGTAATTACCCGAATAGCCTGCAAACCATGAGTCACGCGTATCATTGGTGGTTCCCGATTTACCTGCCAGTTTTAAATCGCCAGGTAAGGCACTATAAGCCGAACGACCTGTCCCTGAACTCATTACTTGTTGTAAGCCATAATTCAAAACATAGGCAGCAGAAGGATCAATGGTTTTCTGAACAGTAAGACCATAACGATCCAGTAAGCGTCCATTTGAATCCACTACAGAACGAATCGATTTGATTGGGTATTTAAATCCGCCCGTAGCAAAGTTGCTATAAATACTCATCACTTCCATAGGCGACATATCAACTGCACCCAAGAATATAGATGGATAAGTGGGAATATCCGAAGTCACGCCAAATTTTTTCAGATGATTACTGAAAGTTGAAACTCCAAATTCCTGACCTAAACGTACTGCTGCAAGGTTGTATGAATTTGCTAACGCTTCCGCCATTGGAACTACACCATGATCACCACCGCTATAGTTTTTAGGCGTCCAGGTTTTTCCTCCACTTGCAATACTCAGCGCACTATCTTCAATTGGACTGGCCCAGGTATATCGTCCCGATTCAATCGCACTTAAATAAATCACCGGTTTAAGTAAAGAACCCACTTGACGTTTGGCATCTAAAGCACGGTTAAAACCAGTAAAAT
>JBLZXS010000349.1:0-20914 GCA_050285325.1 Acinetobacter sp. | reverse complement strand
CATTGCACCTAGATATAAGCCAGTAGCACCAATTTTTCCAAGGTCAAAAGAACCACCTACGCGAATTGCATCAGCAGGAGCATTTGAAATACCGACAGCTGCGAAGTCACCTATAGATTTAAAGTTACCAGCAACAACTGCTTCAAAACCTAAATCTTTATTGGCATATGCAAGTGAAGTAGAGAGACCATCACCAATACTGTCACGAGCACCATCAGTATAATTCACTGTGTCGCTAGTAGATTCACCTTGTTGCGCTTGAAGAGCGAAAACTAATCCACCCATGAGTTTCGGATCGGTTTCAATATTAATAACGTTTTCAACACGTTCTTCACCGTACATCATTTCTTTAATGTCAGCGTGTGCGTAGTCATTAAATACATCACGGTAGCCACCCGCAGCGTCTTTAAATGGGGTATCCATAATACCGGCTTTTAAAGTACCGATATCAGCCCATTTTAAACCAGCGAAAATATTACGTTTTTTAAATACGTCATCCCCACCATCAACGTCAATTTCCCATTCAGCCTGGTAAATACCAGAGAGTTTATCAGTCAGTTTCTCTTCACCTTTAACACCGATACGTGAAGCATTTGAGTTAAGTTCTATTTTGTCATCTTTTCCATCATCATAGCTGTCAACGCTGACATTCACTTTACCGTACAAAGTTGGTGCCGCTTGTGCTGCACTCGTCCCCATAGCCGCTACTACAGCAGCGAGAAGTAATTTTTTCATTGAGATATTTCTCCAAAACACGGTTCTAAATGGCATTCGCCTTACTTAACACTTCTTTTTAGTTTGCTTAAGTACAAAAAGTTACAGAAGCTCACCAACTTGCTATGCAGTATCTGTAATCTTTGTGACAAAAAAGTGAATGACAAATGACAGTTTGATGACGTGTTTAGGTTAATCTTTAAACTAAATATTTCTTTTTTATTTTATATGTATAAAAAAATGGAGCCGAAGCTCCATTTTTGAATTCGTTTTAAATCAAAGCGCAGCTTTAATTTTTTCAGCCAGCGCCTGAATTTTCTCTTGATCACCCATGTGCAAAGCATGTTTTCCCAGTTCATGCACCGAACTTGGAATAAGGTGGAAATGTACATGCGGAACAGTTTGACCAGCGGATGCCCCTGAAAGTTGCATCAGTACAATACCTTTGACTTCAAGGGCTATTTTCATCGCTTGTGCAACTTTTTGCACAATTTGAATGGTATAAGCCGCTGCATCAGGAGGAAGGTCAAGTAATGTGATCGCTGGTGTTTTAGGAATCACCAGTGTATGACCTTCAGCCTGCGGCATGATGTCCATAAAAGCCAGGACTTGTTCGTCTTCATATACTTTAATTGCAGGAATTTCGTTGCGGATAATTCGTGCAAAAATATTTTGATCATCGTAAAGCATGTCTAATCCTTGAAAGTGATTGTGTACTGTAATTATTTACAGTTCAATTCTTTCTGACGATCTTTAATGGCGTCAAGTCGTTGTTGCTCTTTTTCAGAAAATTTTGGTTTAGTTGTATAGCAATTATCATTGCCAAACTTCGCTTTGGCATCAGGGTCTTTAAAGCAAAAACCTTTAGATGCGTAAATGACATCATGGTCATTTTTCAATTTTTGACATTCTTGCTCTGGCGTTGCTGCAAAAGCACTAGCCCCAATAAAAGTTGCAACACTGGCAAAAATTGCAACACTTAACTTAGTCATGAGAGTTTCCTCTGTTAGAACATTGTGTATAACACATAATCACAATATTAGGTTTTGTTATCATTATTCAATGGCGAGTTATTACTCAAGTGTAATTTTACTCCATGATTCATACATTTTTACAGCGCTAGAAAAGTCACTGTCTTTTTCTGCTAAATCACTGGAAGCTTGAATTAAACTTTGGGTTAGGGCAATCACTGGCGCAGAAAGTTTAGCTTCACGAATTAAGTCTAAAGCAATCCCGGTATCTTTGGCTAATAACGGCAGGGCAAAGGTCAGAGGGAAGCTGCGATTTAAAATGCGCTGCGGTAAAACTGTTTCGGTTACGCCGCTTTTACCACTGGAGGCATTAATGCAATCTAATGCTTCATTCAGGTTGACGCCATGTGCTTTGAGTGCAGTAAAACCTTCTGCCACTGAACAAAGGTTTACAGCCAATAACATATTGTTTACTGCTTTCACTGCAAATCCTGCACCCGGGCCACCGACATGTTTGATCAGTTTGCCAAAGGCTTGAATTGCAGGCAGGGCCTGTTCAAAAGCAGCAGTTTCACCGCCAATCATTACCGTCAAGGTCGCATTTTCAGCCCCAATGGTTTGACCACTTATTGGGGCATCAAGGAAATCTATATTTTGTAATTTAAGTTGCGTTGCCAGTTTTTTTGCCGATTCAGGAACACCACTGGTGCAATCTACCCATACAGTGCCAGATTTAATTTTGACACTGGCAATCAGTTCCTCGACTTCTTTACTGGTTGGTAAACAGGAGAAAATAATATCTGATTGAACTGCCTGTTCCAGTTCGACTGCTTGCGTGCCAAATTCAGTTGCATGCTGCTTGGCTTTTTCGAAATTACGGTTCCAGACATAGACCGTGTCGAAATGCTGAGGTAAATGGGCTGCCATGCGGTAACCCATAGCCCCTAAGCCGATGAATGCAACTGACTGAATCATGATGTGTCCTTTATATTTTGCTTGATCTGTGTTTTAGCCAGGTGGTCATAAATGGCCAGAATTCATTGGCACTGGATTGGCTCGACATCAGTCCTAAATGACCACCGGGGATGAGAGTAAACGTGACATCTTGACTATTTGTCAATTCAATTAAAGGCTTAACGGCATCTTCAGAAACAATTTGATCGCTGCGGCCCGCACCCACCAATAGGGAGCACGCTATATTTTTTAATTCGATATTCTTATCTTGTAATTTGATAACGCCATTTTTGAGCGGATTTTGTAGCCAGACATTAAAAATCATGTCCTGATTGATACCGCCCGGATAGTCAATCATACGATTCAGAAAGTTGCCCATAGTGGCATGTTCGTATAAAGCTTGCGGGTTATCAAGGTTGGCTAAAAACTGCTTTTGGCTTTGTACCCATCCCATAGGATCAATAATTTTAAAACCGAAAGTATTAAGTAAGCCAGGAGTATGGATCAGGGACTTGGGTAGGGTTTCAGAATAAATCTTGTTTTGCAGAGCTTTATTTTTGGCAATCAGTTGATTGACCTTTTGAAAAAGTTTACCGGTGCGACCCGAGGCATGACTGTCTACCGGACTACCCAATACAATTAAATTTTTAACGTAGTTCGGTTTATGCAGTGCGCAATACAGCATCACAAATACACCGGCCATACTCCAGCCATGCAGTGAAATTTCATCGCTGTTTGAATGCTGACGAATTTGGGTGATGCAATGGGGAATGGCATCATCAATGAATGACATGAAATTAAGGAAGCGATCTTTATAGTTATATTGACCCCATTCGACTAAATAGACATCAAAACCACTATTCTGAAAATGCTTCACCAACGAACGGTAAGGATATAAGTCGTAAATGGCCATGTTGATGGCTAGCGGGGCAACAAAGACTAAAGGTTCTTTATATTGTTTATCGGGTGAGGCGTAATAACGCACACGGGTTTGTTTATATTCTGCAATGACTTCATAGGGTGTAGTTTGCGATAGAACCAGCGATTTTGAATTAAACAAACTCGTTGACAGGTTTTTGAGTTTGCTTTTATGTTTGGCCATTCTATTTTTAACTTGAATCATTGCGGGTGCTACTAACATATGGGTGGATTGGTCGAAGTGTAGGCGATATTTGTGCATTATACCTTGACCTTAAATGCCATAGGCGCTCAAAATGTTGGCAATTATTAGCAAAGGCAGCAGGACTGGGTAGGAAAGATGAGCCAACAAGACGACATCGAATACCAATTAGATACTTTAGCCATTCGTACAGGTCATACACGTAGTTTTGAAGGTGAGCATGGCGAGCCAATTTTCCTGACATCTTCATTTGTATATGAAAATGCAGCAGAAGCAGCTGCTAAATTTTCTGGTCAAGAACCGGGAAATATTTATTCCCGTTTTACCAATCCGACTGTAGCAATGTTCGAAAAGCGTTTGGCTGCTCTGGAAGGTGCTGAACGTGCTGTGGCAACCAGTTCAGGTATGGCAGCCATTATGGCTGTTGCAATGTCATATTTGAAGCTGGGTGATCATGTCATCTGTTCACGTGCAGTATTTGGTTCGACTGTATCTTTGTTCGAAAAATACGTGGTTAAATTTGGTGTCAGCGTTGATTTTGTTGATTTGACAGATTTGCAAGCATGGAAAAATGCCATCAAACCTGAAACCAAACTCTTGTTTGTAGAATCTCCATCCAACCCGCTTGCTGAAGTTGCCGATATTCAGGCTTTGGCAGATCTTGCCCATGCCAATGGTGCCTTGCTTGCGATTGATAACAGCTTCTGTACGCCAGTTTTGCAACAACCAATTAAATTTGGTGCCGACTTGGTGGTTTACTCAGCGACTAAATACTTAGATGGTCAAGGTCGTGCACTTGGTGGTGCTGTGGTGGGTAATCACAAGCTGCTTGAAGAAGTCTTTGGTTATGTACGTACCACTGGTCCATCAATGAGCCCATTTAATGCCTGGGTATTCTTGAAAGGTCTGGAAACTTTACGTTTACGTATGCGTGAACATTCAGCAAATGCACAGAAACTGGCTGAATTCTTAAACAACCACGGAAAAGTTGAAAAAGTCTATTATGCTGGTTTGCCTTCACATGTCGGTCATGAGCTTGCAGCGAAACAACAAACCGGTTTTGGTGGAATTGTTTCGTTTGAAGTAAAAGGTGGTCGTGAAGGGGCTTGGAAAGTCATCGACAACACCCAATTTATTTCTATTACCGGTAATTTAGGTGATGTGAAATCGACAATTACTCACCCAGCCACTACAACTCACGGTAAACTCTCAGGAGAAGCGAAAGAAGCTGCCGGTATTCGTGAAGGTTTAATTCGTGTATCTGTTGGTTTAGAAGATATTGATGATATTATTCGCGACATTGCTCGTGGTTTAGATTTAATCTAATTTTTTATAGATATTGATTTAGAAAATGATTGTTCGGAGAATTTTATGAACATTAATATGTTGATGCAGCAAGCTCAGCGCATGCAGAAAGATGTTGAAAACAACATGAAAAAAGCCAAAGAAGAACTGGCTCAAACTGAAGTTCATGCTGAAGCTGGTGGCGGTCTGGTGAAAGTGACCATGACCTGTCGCAACGTAGTAAAGCGTATTGAAATCAGTCCTGAACTTTTGCAAGACGATGCAGATATGATTGAAGACTTGATCGCGGCTGCAATGAATGATGCTGCGCGTCAGGCGGAAGTGGTTTCTGAAGAACGAATGAAAGCAGCTAACTCGGGTATGGGCTTGCCACCTGGCCTTGCTGGTTTATTCTAAGGAATACGTTTAGTGTTTAGTGATCGATTTGATCAGCTGGTACAAGCATTACGCATTTTGCCAAGTGTTGGGCCGAAATCGGCTCAGCGCATGGCATTACATCTGATCATGAAAAATAGGGAAGGTGCAGTCGGCTTGGCACATGCCTTAAATGAAGCAACCACTTATATTCATGAATGTAGCGTTTGTCATTCCCTGACTGAAAATGAAGTCTGTGATATTTGTTTGTCCCATGAACGTGATGATCAGCTGTTATGTGTGGTGGAATCACCTGCAGATGTGATGGCGATTGAACAAAGTGGCAGTTTTCGTGGCAAATACCATGTATTGGGTGGGCATCTGTCTCCACTTGACGGGATTGGGCCTGAAGAAATTGGCATTCCCTATCTGATTCAGCGTTTAAGTCAAGGTGGTGTTTCTGAAGTCATTCTGGCAACCAATGCCACTGTGGAAGGTCAGGCGACAGCACATTATCTGGTGGAAGCAACCAAGCATTTACCTCTCCAGATGACTCGTATTGCTCAAGGTGTTCCTCAAGGGGGAGAGCTTGAATATGTCGATAGCCATACTTTAAGTCAGGCAGTGCATAATCGGATGCGAATGAAATAAGTACTTAGGTGCTTATTTTATTACTTAAGATATAAAATTAGACTTAAGTAACACTTATTTGAGTTAAGTTTGAACTTATACAAAAAATATATAAAAAGTGATTGCCTTTTTTAAAAAATACTTATAAATAGTGAATATACGTGCCAAATATAAATTTAGTAATATCTAAATTTTATATATAGGTTAATATACTTTTTAAAAGATTCTGATTTTAGACTCGGTAATATGTTTCAGTTCATTCAGCAACAAAAAGACTTAGAAAATATTTTGCATTTGATGGGTCAAACATCCATTTATGGGTTAGACACAGAATTCATCAAGGTCGATACCCTATGGCCTAAATTAGGTGTATTTCAAATCAATGTCGCAGGTCAGGTCTTTTTACTCGATGGGACAAGTCTGGATCTGTCTGCATTTTGGGAAAAGTTATTTCAAGCCCATCAGAATGTCTTCCATGCGTGTAGTGAAGATATTGATCTTATCTATCACTATGCCCAGCAAAAATCGTTAAGCAATGTTTTTGATACTCAAGTGGGACTGTCTTTTCTAGGGCATGGACTGCAAGTCAGCTATCAAAATGCTTTAAAACAGATGCTAGATGTCGAAATTGATAAAGATCAAACGCGATCAGATTGGCTAGCACGTCCGCTCAGCCCGGAACAGCTGACTTATGCTGCCAATGATGTGCTTTATTTAATGAATTTATCCAATAAAATTCAGCATCAATTAAACGATAAAAATTTACTGGATTTTGCCCTGGAAGATTGTCGCCACCTGACCCATGAAATTGGTCAGGAAACCCCGTTAGAATTGCTTTACCATGATGTGGGAAATTACCGTCATTCGCGCCGTCAATTGATGCAGTTACAACAATTGTCTGTATGGCGTGAGCAGATGGTTAAAGCGCTGAATTATCCGCGTAGTTTTATCCTGAAAAATTCAACCATGATTGATTTGGTAGAAAAAAATCCACGCAATCCTTTCCAGTTGTCGAGCATCAAAGATATTCGTCAAAATATTGTGCGCGATCATGGAAAAACCATTCTGGATTTATTGAAATTCTTGCCAGAACAGGCGGAATGGCCACTTCGTATGGCACGTCCAATTCGTCACTCATCTAAAGATATTGGTGATAAAGTCGATAAAGTCATTCAAAATGTGGTGCAAGAAACCACTGTACCCAAAGAAGTGTTGATGCGTAAAAAATGGCTGAATGCCTTGTACCAGCACGTGGTTTTCCATAATGACGAACATGATTTACCGGCTTACCTTTTAGGTTGGCGCTATGACTTGTTAACCAAGCCACTGATTGATGTTTTACATGCTGACGAAGATTATCTATCCACCCAAATGAAGGTGATGGAATGATTTTTAAACAGATTGATTAAAGAATTATCGTTTATACAAAATCAAGACTGATGCGTTAATAATCACTAATGTATCCGTCTTTTTTTTGTTGTATGCTTGAGCTACGTTTTATGAGTACTGTTTCACCTATGCATTGTTCAATTTTTAAATCTAGCAAAAAAGATGAAATGTATCTTTATATTGCTCGTCCTGAGCCAACTGAAAGCGAAGCTGAAGCAGCAAGTCCGCTTGAAATTTTACCCGAGCCGATGCGTGTTGCTTTTGGTCGTGCAACTTTTGTGATGGATTTAGAGTTATCTGAAAGCCGTACACTGGCACGTGTAAATGTGTTGCATGTGATTGATTCAATTCAGACTAAAGGCTTCTTTATTCAGGTTCCTCCAGAAGGTTTAATCAATCCGAATGAAGCTGCCCCAGAAGGATTGCGTGGTGCCTAAAGTCGATTCAGGAGTTGCACGATGAATAGTTTTCTTTCACTACTAGACTCAATTCCTGAAGACAGCATTGCTGTCACGGTATATTTATTGGGAAGTCTTATTATTCTTTGGTCATGGTATGCGATTGCAAAACGCTTACCGCAACCTTTGGGTGGAATCAGCTGGATCGTTGGATTTGCGATTTTACTCACCCCAACGGTTTCTGAAGGAAATAATGCTTCTGTCGCTCCAGCAATTTTTGGCTTGATATTTGGCATTTTAACCAAAGAAACTGCTTTGGTCTGGTCAAATGCTTCGCTGATTTTATTTGTAATCGGGCTGGGTTTGGTAGTTGGCTATCTATGGTCAAAATACAGCACCCGTAAAGCAAAATTTGTAGTCAACAAAAATAGTTCACCGCTTTAAGTAAAACAATAAGGTTAAATTATGTCTGTGGATACTCAACAATTTTCCGGTACAGATCAGTACATTGCGACTGACAGTTTAAAACTCGCGGTAAAAGCTGCCCGCGCATTGCAAAAGCCACTTTTGGTTAAAGGTGAGCCGGGTACGGGTAAAACGTTACTTGCGGAACAAGTCGCAGAAAGTCTGGGTTTAAAGTTGCTGACGTGGCACATCAAATCGACCACCAAAGCACAGCAAGGTTTGTATGAATACGATGCTGTATCACGTTTGCGTGATAGTCAGTTAGGTGACGATCGTGTTTATGACATTAAAAACTATATTAAACCTGGAAAATTGTGGGAAGCCTTCACCAGTGAAGAGCGCTGTGTATTATTGATTGATGAAATTGACAAGGCAGACATTGAGTTTCCAAACGACTTATTGCATGAACTGGATAAAATGTCGTTCTTTGTTTATGAAACAGGGGAAACCATCACCGCGACGCAACGTCCAATCGTGATTATTACTTCAAACAATGAGAAAGAATTACCGGACGCATTCTTGCGCCGTTGTTTCTTTCATTATATTGAATTCCCTGACGAAGCGACCATGCGTGAAATTATTGATGTACATTTCCCGCAGGTGTCTACAGCATTGGTCAATGAAGCGTTGCAAGTATTCTTCAAACTTCGTCAGATTCCGGGCTTAAAGAAACCACCATCAACGTCTGAATTAATCGACTGGTTAAGCTTGCTTATGGCTGATGATATGCCTGAAGATATTCTGCGTAATCATGACAAAACCAAAGCAATTCCGCCATTGTACGGTGCGCTGATTAAAAACGAGCAAGATGTACAGTTGCTTGAACGTTTAGCCTTTATGTCACGTCGCTAAGGGAGAAACACGCATGTTTGTGCGATTGTTTTATACCTTACGCAAATACGGTGTGCCAGTTTCAACACGTGAACTGATTGATCTGAATGAGGCTGTGGCCTCAGGTCTGGTTTTTGCCAATCAGGATGAGTTCTACCAACTGGCAAAAACCGTCATGGTTAAAGATGAGCGCTTCTTTGACAAGTTTGACCGTGCCATGAAAGATTATTTTGATGGCATCTCGACTTTTGATCTGGATGATTTGCTCAATCAAGTCCATAAACTGCCGAAAGACTGGTTCGACCTGGAACTGCTGGAAAAACATCTCACCCCAGAACAGCGCGAAGAGCTGAAAAAAGCCGGTTCACTTGAAGAGTTGATGAAGATGCTGGAAGAGCGTCTTCGTGAACAGCACAAGAAGCATCAGGGTGGTAACAAAATGATTGGTACCGGTGGCACATCGCCATTTGGTGCCTATGGTGATCATCCTGAAGGCGTGCGTATTGGTGGGCCAGGACGTAAACGCTCTGCTGTAAAAGTTTGGGAACAGCGTAAATACCAAAATCTGGATGACGAACAGATTTTAGGAACACGCCAAATGCAAATGGCGTTACGCCGTTTGCGTAAATTTGCCCGTCAAGGCGCCGCTGAAGAACTGGACATTAATGGTACGATTCGTGAAACGGCGAAGCAGGGCATTTTAGATGTGCAACTGGTGCCAGAACGACGTAACCGTATTAAAGTACTGATGCTGTTCGATGTGGGTGGGTCAATGGATTCGCACATCGCACAATGTGAAAAACTGTTCAGTGCGGCTAAAACCGAATTTAAAACTTTAGAGTATTTTTATTTCCATAACTGTCTGTACGATTATGTGTGGAAGGATAATATCCGTCGTTCTAACACGCGTATGAACACATGGGATTTATTCAATACCTATGGTCGAGACTATCGGGTAATTGTCGTTGGTGATGCCAGTATGGCACCTTATGAGCTCAGCTCGGCGGGTGGATCTGTTGAATATATGAATGATGAAGCGGGCAATGTCTGGTTGCAGCGTTTACGTCAGCATTTTGAAAAAACTGCATGGCTGAATCCTGAAGAAGACCGTTATTGGCATTACACGCATACCATTGGTCAAATTAAGCAGATTTTTGAAGATCATATGTATCCAATGACCTTGAAAGGTGTGGAAGATATGACAAAATATTTATCTCGCTAAGCATAATAAAATTCAACGCATGGTTTTAAATAAAGGAATTGGAAAGTGACTCATCAAATTAATGGTATCCTATTGCCCAATGAAGAAGGTTTCTTTGGACCATATGGTGGTCAGTTTATTCCGCCTCATTTAAAAGAAGCGATGGATGAGATTAATGTAGCGTATGAGCAAATTCGTCATACCGCTGAATTTCAAAATGAATTGGCAGATTTGTTTGCCAATTATGTTGGTCGTCCAAGTCCGTTGTTTCATGCCAAGCGTTTGTCGGATCAATTGGGCGGTGCACAAATTTTTCTTAAACGTGAAGATTTAAACCACACTGGCGCACACAAAATTAACCATTGTTTAGGCGAAGCTTTACTTGCCAAATACATGGGTAAAACTAAAGTTATTGCAGAAACCGGTGCAGGGCAGCATGGCGTAGCATTGGCAACCGCTTGTGCCTTAGTCGGTATTCCATGTGAAATTCACATGGGTCAAGTAGATATTGAAAAAGAACATCCAAACGTCGTGAAGATGAAAATTTTGGGTGCAACCCTGATTTCTGTCACACGTGGCACTGCGACCTTAAAAGATGCGGTAGACAGTGCGTTTGAAGAATATCTCAAAGATCCGAAAAATTACATCTATGCGATTGGTTCGGTGGTTGGTCCACATCCATTCCCGAAAATGGTCCGTGATTTTCAGGCTATTATTGGCGATGAAATTAAAGTTCAAACCCATGATCGTTTCGGTTCGAATCCAGATTATAT
Source organism: Acinetobacter sp. (assembly GCA_050285325.1). GTDB lineage: Bacteria > Pseudomonadota > Gammaproteobacteria > Pseudomonadales > Moraxellaceae > Acinetobacter. The sequence continues at coordinate 9,809 of JBLZXS010000349.1, read as the reverse complement.
CGTAGCCTGTGTGGGTGGTGGTTCAAATGCGATGGGTGCTTTCACTGCATTTTTAAATGAACCAGATGTAAAACTTGTTGGAGTTGAGCCGGCAGGGCATGGTCTGGATACTTCTATGCACTCAGCCACTTTGACTTTGGGTAAACCGAGTCAATTGCATGGTATGGCCTGTTATGTCCTTGAAGATGAACAAGGTGAGCCATTGCCGGTCCATTCAATTGCTTCTGGTCTGGATTATCCGGGTGTAGGTCCACAGCACAGCTTCTTGAAAGACTTGGGGCGTGTGGAATACTCAACTGCAACAGATCAGGAGTGTCTGGATGCCTTTATGACATTGTCACGTGTAGAAGGCATCGTTCCTGCACTAGAAAGCTCACACGCGGTGGCATGGGCGATACGTGAAGCACCAAAAATGGCGAAAGATGTGAAAATCGTGGTGAACTTGTCTGGTCGTGGAGATAAAGACTCAGATTATGTTGCAGAAAAGTTGGGTTTAAACTAGTTGATATTTTCTTCTTCCTTTGAGAGAGAATTTAATCTGTATATTGAGTTATAAAAAAACCTCTCGACATGAGAGGTTTTTTCTTAGGCATTGAATCTTAACTCGCAATATATTGTTGTAACTGATCAATCAGTTTACGCTGATCATCCATGACGGCTTTAACCAAGTCTCCAATAGAAATCAAGCCAACAAGTTTGTCATTTTCCACTACAGGAAGATGACGTAAATGGCGATCTGTCATAAGACCTAAGCAATCTTCAACACTGGTGGATTTAGTAACAGTCAGTACCTTTGCCGTCATGATTTCACTCACTGAGGTTTCTTTTGATGTGCGCTCCATCAACATCACCTTGCGGGTGTAATCACGTTCAGAAAGAATGCCAACTACTTTTTTATCTTGGTCAGTGACCACAACTGCACCAATGCCTTTGTCTGCCATAAGTGAAATTGCTTCAAGCACAGTTGCTTCTGGGCTAATGGTAAAAATGGTCTGTTCGCTCTTGTCCAGAATAACTTGGGCTACATTGGTCATTTATTATCATCCTTTGTTGTTTGTTATTTGACATTAAACTTAGCGCGAAATGAGAAAAATGCAAATACTTTTCAATTCAGAAACTTAATTTTACATTTCTCTATATTTTACTTGAATTAGGTGCCCAATCGTCTAAGCAGTTTGCAAAGATTCAGAGAAAAACAAATGTCGCATTTGTTGGGTGGTCAATTTAAATTTTCGACTTGAAGAATTACATAGCGTTGGGGTGACTTTTAAACGGGTTAATGTCGGCAATAAGGATTCTTGGAAATCCTGAGGGGTAATTTTACGGGGGGTATAATCCGGCCAGTGGAGTTGAGCATATTTATGTGCTTGGACACTGTTCAGCCAGAATGGGAAAAGATGGTCTTCATGGTCAGACATTATAGCCCAGCCTTGTTGGTGATATAAACCCCAGAGTACACCGCAGTACATCATCGACTTTAAAAGCGTGATTTTAAAAAATAAATCTTTGGGAACAAGGTGTAATGATTTAATTTGATTCATACCAAAAAGCATGTAGTGACTTCAGGATCTATTGTAAGAAATTTAGATGAAAGTTCAGTGTAAGCTTTGAGAAACAATGTAAGAGAATATGTATTTAAAAACAGTAGGCATTAAAAAACGCCACCTTGGTGACGTTTTATTATGCTTGCATTGTGGCCAGATTCTGCCAGTATTGTGCTTTAAGTGAATCTCGTTCTACACGGAACCCTTGATAATAAAGTTCTGCCAAGAACAATGCTGCTTTACCATGCCCAGCACGAGCGACATCTTCCAATTTTTGAACGGCATCTGCAAAATTCATTTGCGATTGAATAGTATTTACTGCATCTGCATATGCATGTTCTAAGTCTTGGTGAGAGAGTTGTTGAATCATATTAAACTCCTTATTGTAATTATGATTGCTAAAGCTAAGACTTTTAAGTTTGTCTTGATACTAATTTAACTAGGTATTGTTAAAGTAATATTACAATCCATCTTAATTGTCAAACAATATATGTGGCTGATCTGTATTATTTCAAGTTTACATGATTAAACAATGTCCAAAATAATTTTTTATTAATATGGATTAAGGATATTGGTAAGTATAAGGAGAACAACATGACAAAAACATTAGATGGTTTGAATTTTGATTTACCTCCAACAGCAGCTCAAATTGTGGAGCTTGCTCATCAACATCGCAAAAATTTAGACGAAGCAATTTTTCATCAGGAAATTCACTTGGGGGATTTCTGCCTGGCACAGCGCAAAAGAGTTTATGATTTTACCCGCCAACTTGATCCGCAACAGCGTGAAGATTTTTATGATGTTTATAATGGCGAGTTAAGGCGTGTGGCGGATGATGATGAATTACATCCAGTCGATGCTGAAAGAGGAGTCGGTGTGTTTGCAATTGCCATTGTATTGGGAATTATTGCATTGGTACTCTACTTTGCAGTAATCAGAAATGTAATGGGCTAGTGAGTGAATGATTGCTCAATTTCTATCACAAGTGTTTTGAAATTGAGCAAATCTGCTTGTACTTATTTTTAGTGCACCCTACACTACCTTGAGTCTGAGGTAGGTTATGCATATTGCTATACAAAAAATTATTGAATTAAAATCTGAAATAAAGCTTGAAAAAGTTTATAACGTGCTCATTGTCACGATTATTGCCATCATATTAATCCTTGCTTCTATTGCCCTGCATCGACCAATTTCAGTTTCGAAATTTGAAAATATCGTGAAACTTTCAGCGCAAGCCAATTATCCTGCCAGCCAAGAAATGGCATTGCAATTTATCCAGCAACCCCAGATTTCTTACGGTCAATATTTTAAATTGATGCAGGCGCATCAGTTGGAAATGACGCGGGCACATCAATTACCTCCTTTGCAGGTGGAGCAATAGTTGTTTTAGGAATTTGTTCTATTGCAGGTGCAAGGGGTGTAACCTTTTGAGGAAGCAGATTTTGCTCGAGTGTTGCTTGCAAAGCCTGTTTGTCTAATTTGTCGTTCACCACAATCAGGGTTAAGCGTTCCGGATGTAAATGTTTCTGGATCGCATTTTGTACATCTTGCGCAGTCATTTTCTCTAATAATAACGGATACTCATTCAGATAATCAGCAGATTGGTTGTAAAAACCCATTGAGCCTAACTGGGCATTAATATTGGCATTGCTACTATAATTGTTGGGAAAGGCCCGTAACATACCTGCTTTGGTTTCTTGCAGCTGTTTTTGGTCAATGGGTTGTTTTACAAAATTAACCAATGCCTGATGAGCGACTTGTATGCTGTCGAGTAGTTGGTCTTGTCTGGTTGAATAACTAAAACTGAATATTCCTGGAGCTTGGCTAAATGAAAATGAACTATAAGCGCCATAGGTAAAGCCTCGTTTAACCCGCAACTCTTTCATCAATACAGAATTAAAACCGCTGCCGCCGAACATCTGGTTGGCCACTTCTAAAGCTAAACGGTCGGGGTCAAACCGTGTGGTGCCCAAATGCCCCATCATCACATGTGCTTGGCTTGAATTAAAGTTAATGTGGCGAATATCAAAAGTTGATTTGTCCATTGGTTGTGCTAGTGGTTTGGCTTTTTCCCCCTGCTTTAAATTACCTGCAATCCGTTCAGAAAGTTGTAATGCCTGTTTGGGATTGAGCTGACCGGTGATGGCAATATTCAAGTTTTGTGCTACCAGAAATTGATCACTAAATTGTTTTAATTGTACCGGGGTGATTTTACTAATGCTGCGTTGTGTTCCGGTAATCGGTTCTGCGTAGGGATGCTTTCCATACAAAGCACGATAAAACTGAATGTTCATCATCCGGCTTGGACTTTCCTGAATTTGCTTCTGACCCACCTGAGTATTACTTAAAACCAAATTAATACTGGATTTTTTGAAAGTTGAATGATTTAAAACTTCCATCATCATGGCTAAAGCCGGTTCAAGTTTTTTAGGGTCAGATAGCACCCTTAATTTTACGATGAACATATCCCGATAAGCTTGGGCGCTAAATTGGGCGCCTACACGTTCAAAAACACTGGCAATTTCGTTGGCGGTATATGTTTCTGTACCCTCATCAATCAGTTTTGCTGCCATGGTAGCAACACCATATAAGCCGGGGGCGACTTCCTCATCTCGTGCAGCACCTGCATTGAATGTCAGTTGAATATCGACCATGGGTAGATCTTGTGACTCTACAAATAATGTGCGGACCTTATAGCGATTTTTTAAATCATGAACATAAGGTGCACTTAGCTGAAGCGGTTTGTGATTGCTTTTTAAGCTTTGTAAAAGCGGAATTGAGGTTAAATATGTTGGATTATCATCGTTACTGATGATGGGGTTGAAGTCTACATCTGCAATTGCAGATTGCGCACAAAAAATAGAACTGAGTAAAACAATAGGGCGTAGCTTCAACATGTAAAATTCCGTTATTGTGCTTTGTTTTCGGGAGAAAGATATAAAGTGCTGAGATTGTCACGGCTAAAATAAATATTCGCCACACGTTGAATGTCTTGCGGCGTTACAGTTTCAAAATGCTTGGGAAGTTCATCCATTAAGCGAAAACTTAAACCATTGATCTCCAGGTTACCAATCATCTTGGTTTGTCCCGCGATATCGTCTTGGCTGTAGACTAAATTAGCCACGAATCTAGCAGTCACACGTTCAACTTCTTCGGGTTTAATCAGTTCGGTTTTTAATAAATCAATTTCACTTTGAATGGCTTTTTCAGCCTCTTGTAAACTCACGCCGTCCGTAGGTAATGCGGAAATGCTGAGTAAGCTGTCTCCACGACTATACGGGTCATAAGAAACACTGATAGCGGTTAAAATTTTCTTGTCCCGGACAAGTCGATCTTGTAAACGTGAAGAAATACCACTGTCTAATAAATTTTTAATAATCGTCAGTGCATAAGCATCTTGTGGATTTTTAGCCGTGACCAGTGAGCGCACATTCCATGCCATGTATAAATTGGGTACTTGCACAGGCAGGTTGAGTTCCATGTGACGGTAACCAATCCGGTCAAACTCTAATACATCATTTCTGGGCGGTGTTTTTCTGGCCGGAATATCACCAAAATATTTTTGTACTTGCAGCAAGGCATTTTCAGAATCAACATCACCCACTATAATTAATATGGCATTATTCGGGGTATACCAGTCGCGATACCATTTTTTTACATCTTCAAGCTGAATGTTTTGAAGATTTTTCATGTGCCCAATTACCGGTTGTCGATAGTGACTGGTGGGATAAGCAATCCATTTAAATCGTTCAAAAGCCAGTGATCTCGGATTGTCATCGGTACGTAGGCGCCGTTCTTCCATCACCACTTTAATTTCTGGATCGAAATCTTGCTGCCGCAACAGTAAATTACTCATGCGATCTGCTTCCAGCTCTAAAGCCATGGGGAAATAAGTTTTAGGATAAAGCTGGTAATAATTGGTGTAATTGGTAAAGGTTGAAGCGTTGATACTCCCCCCATAAATACGACTTAAACGGGTAAACTCATCATTGGGAACTTTATTGGTGCCTTTAAACATCATATGTTCAAGCACATGAGAAATCCCCAGCAAATTCCCCGATTCATCACTGCTTCCCACGCCATACCAGATTTGAGTCATGACCATGGGAGAGCGATGGTCTTCGCGAATAATCACTTTTAAGCCATTTTTAAGCGTGGTTTCAAATGTGGTGCGCGACAATTCACTTCGTGTTTCGGCATGAAGCGATCCGCTTTGTAGTGAAAGCAGAACCAAGCTTAGGGATAAAATATGTTTTTTTAGAAAAGACCGCTTTGGGAAAATTGAATAATAACTTTTCAGCACAAGATTTACCAAAGTGATTAATTGTATTTATGATTATTTTTAAGAAATTACGCTTTGAAAGCAAGGTTAAGTTGTTCGTTTTTGGTGTGTGCTACGTCTACTGGGGATTGCAACGTAAATCTATGCTAGAATCTTTGTTTTTTAACGCAATGCTTTTCAAGGATTCGGCATGCAACAGCAATCTAATGGGCAAAATAAATTTTTGATTGATGCTGATATCGGGGATGACGATGTCACTTTACCGAATTTACCTGCGGTAAATGTACCTATTGTTGAAACTCCAAAACAAGAAGACACCAGTGTTTCTGCGCCTGTAGCCACAGAAACCGAGCAAGATGAAGCATCTAAAACTGGCTTTTTCAGTCGCATGAAAGTCGGCTTAACCAAAACCCGTAAAAACCTTGCTGATGGCATGGTGAATATTCTGATCGGTGGTAAAGAAATCGATGATGAATTGTTAGAGGAAGTTGAAGAGCAGTTACTGGTTGCCGATATTGGTGTAGAGGCAACCAAAACCATTATTGCCAATTTAACCGAGCGTACTACACGTGGTGATTTGATCTATTCGCATTCATTGTATAAAGCTTTGCAAGAAGAACTGGTGGCGATTCTGGCTCCACGTGTCAAGCCGTTACACATTGACCCAAATAAAGCGCCATTTGTTATTTTGGTGGTGGGTGTCAATGGTGTGGGCAAAACCACGACCATTGGTAAACTGGCAAAACGCTTGCAAGGTGAAGGCAAGAAAGTGATGCTGGCAGCGGGCGATACCTTCCGTGCCGCAGCCACAGAGCAACTGCAAATCTGGGGTGAACGTAATAATATTTCAGTCGTATCGCAAGGTCATGGCGCAGACAGTGCTTCAGTGATTTTTGATGCTTTTGAAAGTGCCCGTGCTAAAGGGGTTGATGTCCTGATTGCCGATACCGCAGGACGTCTACACAATAAAAGTAATTTGATGCAAGAGCTCACTAAAGTTAAACGGGTGATGCAAAAAATTGATGCAACTGCACCGCATGAAATTATGTTGGTGGTCGATGCAGGTACAGGTCAAAATGCGATTAATCAAGTTGAAATGTTTGATGAAGCGGTTGGCTTAACTGGACTTACCATTACCAAACTTGATGGTACGGCAAAGGGTGGTGTGCTGTTTAATATTGCCAGTCGTACCCATGTACCGATTCGTTTTATTGGGGTGGGTGAAAAAATCGATGATCTACGTCCATTTTCGGCAAAATCATTCGTTGCAGCATTGTTTGAAACTGAAAAATAAATAATGCGTGATAATTCACAAAAACTCCGCTAAGTGCGGAGTTTGTTGTTTTTAGGCTAATTGACTGATTTAAAAAACAACATCTAAAAATACCTTATGCAAAGAAGGGCACTGGAACAGATTAGAATTGAAGGATATTAAAAGCTTTAGCATTCGTATTGGGGAGTACTGCTGTGGCATTATTAGAAAAAATTGGGCATGTTTTAAAGTCAGATATCACCAAAGATTTTAAGCTTAAAAAAAGAGCTGCGGAAGAAATACACCAATTAACTTTTGTTGATCATTTGAAGAAACGTCGTAGCGTCTATGTGCTCGGAAAAAAGGTTCATTATAGTCAGGCCTACTTGGCAGAACTTATTCAGGAAGCGGTACGAAGTTGCCCATCTGCCTTAAATTCTCAAAGTTCACGTATTGTGGTGTTATTTGGTGATTCTCATGAAAAGTTTTGGGACATTGTCAAAGAAGTACAACGCAAATTGGTTGCAGTGCATGTTTTTGCCGGTACAGAAATGAAGATGGAGCAGTGTGCCGCAGGTTTTGGTACGGTTCTTTTTTATGAAGATCAGCAAACCATTCAGCGACTACAAAAGAAAATTCCATTCAATGCGGGTGATTTCCCAGTCTGGTCAGAACAGACTTCCGGCATGGCACAATATGCAGTATGGACGGCCTTAGCTGATTCGGGAGTCGGAGCTTGCCTGCAACACTATAACCCGAGTATAGATTCAGCAGTTGCAGACTATTTTAATATAGACGCATCGTGGTTGCTTCGAGCACAACTGGTGTTTGGCTCAATTGAGCAAGATGCTGAGCCTAAAATGGATTTACAGGAAGCTGATCGATTTAGAATACTGGTCTAATCGATACTATGTAAAAATAAAGCACCTCCTAGGGTGCTTTTATATTTTTTAAATCAGCATGAAATTCAAAAAGTACTTCATCAAATTGTTCTATAAATAAAACACAATGTCACTTTTTAAGTCATGTACTCATACTAGAATTAACTTAAGATAAATTCATCCTAATAATGTTTAACAAAAATCAGAGGGAATTAAATCATGTCATTTCTAGAGCAAATTAAACAACGCCGTAGCATTTACTCAATCGGTAAAAATGTTCCATTGGAACAAGATAAAATCGAAGAAATTATTAAAGATGCGGTACGCAATAGTCCATCTGCTTTTAATTCGCAAACATCACGTATTGTTACTCTATATGGTGAATCACATACCAAATTTTGGAATATCGTGCGTGAAACACTCCGTAAAATGGTGTCAGAAGACGCATTTGAAAAGACCGATACAAAAATTAATAGTTTTGCAGCAGGTTATGGCACAGTTTTATTTTTTGAAGATCAAGATGTAGTGAAGTCGTTGCAAGAGCAGTTTGCTCTATATGCAGATCATTTCCCCGCATGGTCAGAGCATTCCACCGGTATTGCACAGTTTGCGGTATGGACAGCATTGGCAGAACACCATATAGGGGCTTCATTACAGCACTATCATCCTGTAATTGATGAAAAAGTTGCCCAAACTTTTGATATTCCTAAGAATTGGAAATTACGTGCTCAGCTTGTGTTTGGTTCAATTGAGGCACCTGCCGGAGAAAAAACCTTTATGGACGATGAACTGCGCTTTAAGACATTTAACTAAGCATTTCTTTACTTAAAGGCAAAAAGAGCGTTATTGAACGCTCTTTTTTATGCCACAAAAAATCTTAACTTCATATCTGTGAAATTGAAAAGCTTATCTCAACAAAGTCTTGAAGATGCTGGTGTATTGAAAATGGCATTGTCATAAAATCGTCATTTATACATTGCATAGTGCAACTGAATTTTAACAATGAAAGAAGAGAAAGCAGAATGGCTTTTAGATTAACTTTTGCTGCAGCTGCATTGATGATCAGTAGCGCTGCATTTTCAGCAGTCACGATTACAGCACCTGAAGAAATTAAAATTCTTGCGGTAAATGATCAGGAAGTTAATACTGGATTATTCCGTTCGGACAATAATCAATATAAAATCGATGCTGGCGAGACTAGTATTAGTGTGCGTTATACTCAATATTTTGAACATTTAAACGGTGAGCACGATATTGTCAAGTCCGGTGTGGTGACCTTAAAAACGCCATTTTTAAAAGATGGTGAAAATTACCGATTAGACGTAGTGAATGCACCAGCAAGTTTTGAAGCTGCAAAAAAATATGCTGAACAGCCTATCGTTGCTTTATTCGATAAAAATAAACAAATGTTGGTTCAACAAACCGGTGCAAACACAGAACAAAAACCTTGGTTAGGGCAAGGTATCTTTGCAAAAGCCACAGACTTAACCCAAAAGAAATCGGTACCTGTTAATCAACCTGCTGCTATATATGCACAAACAGCAAGTCTAAATTCTGGCGCAATTGTTAATTCTACTCATTCCACGGATCAACAACTGATTCAACTTTGGCAAAAGTCGAATAAAGCAGAACGTCAAAAATTTATGAGCTGGCTGGCTGAACAAGCAAACTAATGTTATAGGTTCATCCTTAAAGAAAAACCCGCTTGAGCGGGTTTTTCTTTTTTAAGCTTTGATTGCGAGGTGGGAATGCGTGTTTTTTAGATTAGAAGGAATAGGAAAAAAGAATTAAAAGTGGGAAAAAACAGCATTTTGGTTTAAAAAATAAACAGTCGGTGGGGTTTTTAAGGG
>JBLZXS010000348.1:0-12488 GCA_050285325.1 Acinetobacter sp. | reverse complement strand
AATCCTTGATCCGGTGAGCCAGCGCGTCAGTTATGGTGATAGTATTCTGGAAATGGGACCTACAGAATATCGTTTATTGGCCTTCTTTATGACCCATCCGGAACGTGCCTATACCCGTGCTCAATTGCTTGATCAGGTTTGGGGTGGTAACGTATATATTGAAGACCGTACCATCGACGTGCATATTCGCCGTTTACGTAAAGTGTTAGAGCCGTTTGGCGCAGACCGTTATGTACAAACCGTTCGTGGCACAGGTTACCGTTTTTCTACCCGCGCGGATGTCGCTTTGGGTTAGTCGTTTTTTAGGTAAATCGCGTTTTATGTATGAACCCTACCCCGTCCCAGAGCTTGCGCGAGATCACAAACGATTCCGTTACAGCAGTTTATGGACTTTTGCCAAGCAAGATTTACGTTTACTCGCCTTTTTACTGCTGATTGCAGCATTAATGGGCATTGGGATCGGGTATTTTTGGATTTTTATTTTTGTCGCTTTTACGATATTTTTTGCTTTCCAATTACGTTCACTGTATTTGGTGAATGAATGGATTTCCAACCGTCCTTATGATATACCCCCCAATTTAAATGGCATTTGGGGTGCATTACTGTTTAATGTTTATCGCTCCCAACGCCAAGAACGTATCGTACAAGCGGAAATGGTCGGCTTAATTGATCGTGCTCAATCCTCCTTGGTGGCCTTAGCCGAGGCGGTGGTACTGATTGATGAATTACATCAGATTGAATGGTGGAATCCGGCAGCAGAAAAATTGCTCGGTATACAGCCTTTAGATCGCGGTCGTAATATTCTAACCCTGCTTCGTCAGCCGAATTTTATTGAATATTTCAACAATATTGATCAGGCCCCGGATGGCCTGAAAATGAAATCTTCTGCTTTTGAAGATCATTATGTACAAGTCAAAATGACCCGTTTTGGTGGCGAAAGCCGGTTGCTAGTGGCTTATGATGTCACTCGCATGCATAATCTGGAACAAATGCGTAAAGATTTTGTCGACAATATTTCACATGAATTACGTACGCCTTTGACCGTACTCAGTGGCTATATTGAAACCTTTACCGATCAGGAAGATTTAAATCCACGCTGGAAACGCGCCTTTGACCAGATGCAGGCGCAAACCAAACGCATGAATGCCTTGGTCAATGACTTGCTGTTACTCTCCCGCTTAGAAAGCAACAAGCAAATTGCCAAAAACCAGATTATTGAAATGCCGAGTCTGATGAACCAGTTATTTGACGATGCTCAAGCCTATAACGTGGATTATCACCATACGCTAAATTTGGATATCGACAGTCATTGCGACCTGATTGGTTCAGACACTGAACTTGCCAGTGCCTTTAGCAACCTGATTACCAATGCCATTAAATACACGCCTAAAGGTGGAACTGTTACCATGGGCTGGCATGATGATGGCGAGCATGGCATTTTTACCGTTGAAGATACTGGCATCGGGATTGACCCGAAACATTTGCCGCGTTTAACCGAGCGTTTCTATCGTGTCGATAGCGCGCGTAGCCGTCAAACGGGCGGAACCGGTTTAGGGCTGGCCATTGTCAAGCATGTGCTGATGCAACACGGCGCACATTTAGAAATTGAATCGAAAGAAAACCAGGGCTCTATCTTTAAAGTGATTTTCCCGAAAGAACGCCTCTATCAGATGAGCTAGCCTTGACACTCGGCAAGCTCTATCTAAACCTAAATTAAGCTAAGTTCTGTTCTTTAAACTTTGCTCGCTGATAAGCCGGACGTTCCGCCAAGCGTTTGACATAGGCCGCGATATAAGGATATGACCCTGAGGTTCTTGACTGCAGGGCTTCAAGTGGAAAACCCATTTGAATATCTGCAAAAGAAAAATCCCCTGCCACATATTCATGCTTTGCCAAATAGTCTTCCAAATAGTTAATATGATCTTTTAAACGTGGTTGAATAAACCCCGTCTTCACCCCTGCAGTAATTTTTTGCGCGACTGGTTTCACCAGCCATGGCACATGTTTCGGTACATTGCTCATCACCAGTTGCATCACCAGTAAAGGCATCAACGAACCTTCTGCATAGTGCATCCAATAGCGATATTGCTGCTGATCTTTTTTATTCTTCAATTTAAACTGATGTTGCTGGTCATAGGTTTCTTGCAAATATTGCAAAATCACCGCAGATTCGGCAATGGTTTGATCGGCATCAGTTAATACTGGTGCTTTGGCCAAAGGATGAACCAGTTTTAATTCTGGCGGCGCGGCAAAAGTCGGCAAGCGCTTATAAAACTTCACCTGATAATTTAGGGCCAGTTCCTCTAAAGCCCATAAAATTCGAAAGGAACGTGATTGATCTAAGTGATGCAAGGTAATCATTATTTTGACCTCTATTTTTATGCTTTGACTATACGCATCCCCCTAAAAAAATGACATCCTGCTTTACACAAAATGTCATTTTTTCGGGGGATTGGCTTAGACAAAAATAGTGTTAATTTCTAAGCTGCGTAACAATGTTTTGGTAACAGGTGTTTTACTGCTGATGTCTAAAAGTTTTTGTTTGAGTTCATCGGATAAGGGCTGGGCAAAAGACAAGCGACGCTCAATCCACTCTTTGCCTTCTTTATTGGTATTAAAATCGGCTTCAACAGAAAATTCGCCCAACGCTATCCCTTTATGACTGGCATACATGCGCAGCGTGATCATGGTACAAGAAATCAGACCGGAACAAATAAAATCATAAGGTGCAGGCCCTTTATCCTGCCCACCAAAAAATCCAGGTTTATCGGTAATAAACTGGTGAATCCCGCTTTTGATCTCACCTGACCAAGGGTCAGCTAAAGTATGAACTTCTGCATTTGCAATAATTGCCATAATAATGATGATTCCTCAATTTTATTTTTATTTAGATGCCCGCATTTTGTCAGGGAACGCCGGTGCTTCCAGGCGCGGTCCTTGATAATCAGGAATATTGCCAAAGCGTTGATCTTGTTCAATCCAGTGATCACGGGCTTGGCAAAGTTGTTCCTGAGTACGACCAACAAAGTTCCACCACAGTAATATCGGTGACTCGAAAGGTTCACCACCCAACAACAGAACACGGCTACCTGTATGCAGCTGAATTTCAATTTCAGCAACCCCTGGTTCTAATACCACCATATTGTCTTCAGTCAGTTCATGACCATTTACCACGGCAGCTCCATCCAAAGCCATAAAACCATATTCAAACTTTGGATTCAGTTTAATTCGGGTGGTGGTGGATTCTTTGGCCGTTAAATCTACACCCAATAATTCGCTATGCACGGCTACGGGGGATGTGATATTTAAAAACTCACCAACCAATACAGTAAATTCGACCTGATCTTTTTCCACCACAGGCAGTTCCGGATAATGATCAAAACAGGGCTCCATATTCATCTTATCATCCGGCAATGCGATCCAGAGCTGTGCAGCATGCATATGGGTTTCGGTGTCCGGTGCAACTTCAGTATGTGAAATACCATAACCTGCGGTCATTAAATTGACCTGCTTCGGGCGAATCAACTGTTTTGTACCCAGGCTGTCGGTATGCATCATGGTGCCTTCAATCATCCAGGTAAAGGTTTGCAAACCAATATGGGGATGAGGACCGACATCCAGGCCATCACCTTGAGGGAAGGTCACGGGACCGGCATGATCTAAAAAACACCATGCGCCGATTAAGCGTTTATGCCGACTTGGCAAGGCACGTTTAATGATGGTGCCCTGCCCAATTTCTGCACTACGCAAAGGGAATTCCTGAATAAATTGATTTACGTATTTTTCACAATCGTCTGAATTAGAAAGCTCTGTATAATTGCTATTGGTCATATTTTTATCCTGAATCGTACGGACTAACCGTGCCTGAATGTCCTGTGTCTATGTTTAGATCATATAGGCTCTTGCCGATTCAGCCTATAGCTAAGTTAATACGCTGAATATTATGTATAGGACAATATTAATTTTGAAATTTATCTTCACAAAACAATCCCTTCATTTTCTATTTGGCGTACTATTTATCCCCTATTCATATGAATTTTATATATAAATAAAATTTTGTCACAATTAGTTCATCTATTGATTGTTTATCTTATATACAAAAGCCAGTCAGCCACCTATTATTTCTGCTTTAACAATCCCACCAAGAAAGGGGTATCTCCATGTTCAGCGGAGATCAACAAGAATCTCATAACAACAACGATAACAATCCTCAACAGATGAGGATCAATGCCGATAAAAATTCAAACCATGAAACTGCTTATATTTTACCTAAGCAGCTATGTACTCTCGAAAATCAAGAATCTATAAAACAAGAATTACGAGATCCAACTACACGCATTCCTGAACAATTTCAACAATATTACTTAGACTACCAAAATAAACACCAACGCCAATTTCTAAAATGTGTCAATTTTATTGGCCAGATTACATTTTTAACTTATTTTTTCGCAGACTGGTTTTTATTACCTGAAATTGGGATTCTTTCAGGCATTTCACGACTCAGCCTTGTGGTGGGTGCCATACTGATTAACTGGATTGCCTTTGATTACTGTAAAAATATTAAAATTTTAGATAGTTTACTTCCCATCTATGTCGCAGTTGCAGCTGCAACATGGTTAGCACTACTAAATATGTCACATAGTCCAGTCGTTACCACTTATCTCTATGCCTCAGTAATTTTTATTTTATTAGGCAATTTATGTGTACAAGTCTCGTTTCGAAATTCAATCTTCACCTCATTCCTCATTAGTGCAGTGATTTTGCATGGTGTATTTCAGCTCGTCAGCTTGAAGGAAGTGATTTTATTTTTACTGATTTACACCCCTGTTTTTTTGTTTAGCATGTATATCAGCTGGAATAATACTCTAAACTCAAAACGCAATTTTTTACGTGTTTTACTCAATGACTGGAACTATTACGCCTTAAGTGAACTGGCCCATACAGATGAACTCACACAACTTAATAATCGTCGACAGTTTATGCTGGTGGCGGAACAAGCCATTCAGAAATGGCCTAAATATAATTTAGCCTGTTTATTGATGTTGGATATCGACTTTTTTAAAAGAATTAATGACACCTATGGACATGATGTCGGTGATGAAGTACTTCGTATACTGGCTGAAGTTGCACGTAAGGAAATGCGATATACAGATGTGTTAGCCCGTTTTGGGGGTGAGGAATTTATTGCATTACTGCCAAATACCACGCTAGAAGATGCAGTCGCAATTGCAAATCGATTGTGTCGAACAATTGAAAATCACAAAATCTGTATTAAAGATAAGTTCTTTTTTAATTTTAGTGTGTCAATTGGGGTAGCTCAGCTGCAACCCGATCAAAATGACTTAAACCTGCTGATTAAAAATGCCGATATTGCACTCTATCAAGCCAAGAAAAATGGACGCAATCAGGTCGCTATTTATACCTGTGAATGATTAAAAAGTTTCTTCATCCAAACGGTCTTGGTCGATTTTATAAATAGAAAAGTTTTATTCGATTTAATAACTTATTCATAACTGAAATCAATCTAGTTTTTCAGTCCATAACTCCCTTTAAAACAGCACAATAATTCTATATAAATAAATTCATTTTCTCTTATTAAATATTTAATTTAAAAAGACATAAAAAAGGACGCTTTCGCGTCCTTTTCAATTGAGAGGTTTAGTGTTCACTAAACTGCTGCTCAGAGTGCTTGAGGTAATTTAGGCAAAAAGCAGTGCTTCCTGAAACCCCTAAATTACTCCCATTCAATTGTCGCTGGTGGCTTAGATGAAACGTCATAAACTACACGTGAAACATCTTTAATTTCGTTCATGATACGAGTCGAAATCTTGTCTACCAATTCATATGGAAGATGAGCAAAGCGTGCTGTCATGAAGTCAACTGTTTCAACTGCACGAAGTGCAATCACCCATGCATAACGACGACCGTCACCCACTACACCAACAGATTTAACCGGTTGGAATACAGCGAATGCTTGAGCAGTTTTGTCATACCAACCGCTGGCACGAAGTTCTTGCATGAAAATGTCATCAGCTAAACGAAGAATGTCAGCATATTCTTTTTTCACTTCACCCAAAATACGCACGCCCAAACCTGGACCCGGGAATGGATGACGATAAAGCATTTCGTGCGGCAAACCTAAAGTAGTACCTAAACGGCGTACTTCATCTTTAAACAAGTCACGAATTGGCTCAACCAACTCAAAGGCTAAATCTTCTGGCAAACCGCCCACATTGTGGTGTGATTTAATCACGTGCGCTTTACCGTTTTTAGTCGCAGCAGATTCGATCACGTCTGGGTAAATTGTGCCTTGTGCAAGGAAGTTCACGCCATCTAAACCACGTGCTTCTTCAGCAAACACTTCAATAAATTCACGGCCAATGATTTTACGTTTTTTCTCAGGATCAACTTCACCTTTCAGCGCAGTCAAGAAACGCTCTTCAGCATCGGCACGAATCACACGGATACCCATGTTTTTCGCAAACATGTCCATCACTTGCTCGCCTTCGTTCAAACGAAGCAAACCGTTATCTACAAATACGCAAGTCAATTGATCGCCAATCGCACGATGTAAAAGTGCAGCGACCACAGATGAATCTACGCCACCTGAAAGACCGAGCAATACTTTTTGATCGCCAATTTGTTCACGTAATTGTTCAACACGAAGGTCGATAATATTTTCAGAATTCCAAAGATTACGGCATCCGCAAATGCTGTGGACAAAGTTAGATAATAACTCGGCACCTTTTGCAGTATGAGTCACTTCTGGATGGAACTGGACACCGTAGAAACGGCGTTTTTCATCGCTTACCGCTGCAAATGGACAGCTTGGTGTGCTGGCAGTCACAGAAAAACCTTCTGGAATTGCACTCACTTTATCACCATGGCTCATCCAAACATTCAGTTTGTTTTCGCCATCGTTTAAATCACCCAGAAGTTGGTCACGTACTAAAACGTCAACTGCCGCATAACCAAATTCATGCACTGTACCCGGCTCTACTTTACCGCCAAGTTGTTCAGACATGGTTTGTAAGCCGTAGCAAATACCCAATACAGGTACACCCAAGTTGAATACAACTTCAGGTGCGCGTGGACTACCTTCTTCATGAACACTTTCAGGACCACCAGACAAGATGATACCGTTTGGATTAAATGCGCGAATGTCTTCTTCAGACATGTCATAGGCATACATTTCAGAATATACACCAGCTTCACGTACGCGACGTGCAATCAGCTGACTGTATTGAGAACCGAAATCCAAGATCAGGATGCGGTCTTCAGTGATTTGAGTATTGGTAGTCATGACAAACAACTATGTAAGGCAAACGAAATAAGCGCTGCATTCTATCATTTTTCGTCGCATTAAGCACACTATTCGCACAAGGCTTGCATTCAATTGATTAGATTATATTTTGATCATAAAAAAGCACCCTTTCGAGTGCTTTTCTATTTTGCATTTTTTATTTTAACTGCATTTATATTGATCTGTTGATGACGACAAGTTTTGATTTCACTACTGGTTGTACCACATCCATTTATCCGATTGATTGGTCATTTTTCCAATTTTAACCACATCGATATCCGTCGGCTGTCCCATATGAGTATCTACTTCACCAATCACCTTAACTTTATCGCCTGCTTTCAATCCCATCGGTTTCCATAAGTCAGCATCCACTTCTATACTAATTTCACCCGAGCTATCTTTCAGTTCAAAATGATCCTCATGTGTTTTTCTAACAATTACGCCAGAAAGCGTTACCGCAGTTTCATCTGGGAGTTGTTTTGCTTCTGCAACAGTCACCATGTTTTGCGCAGCTTCACTCATGATCATCTGATCACTTTTACCTGCCCATGCAGATGCTGTAGAAAGCATTGAACCCGTAACAAACAGTGCCAATAACATTTTGTTCATGATTGACTCCTCTATTGCAGCTTCAACCATTATTGAAACAAAATTCGGGCTATCTGTACGCAGGTTTTATGTATGGTACGCAGCATTTATGTAATTACAAAAATGAAATAACGGCGCTGATATGATCCTGCTATTTGCTCAATTACACTGAGGATTTCTCAAGCATATTATCCACACTGAATTTTCCTGCACCATGCAGCATCAGGAACAATAGTCCGCCAGTCATAGCCATGTTTTTCATAAAGTTAATTGCATCTTCAGCCCCACCATGGAACAGAAAAGCAGTGATTAAACTAAATCCAGCTAGACCCAATGCGGCCAAACGTGCCTGAAAACCAAATAACAAAGCCAAGCCACCACCAAACTCAACCAAAATGGTTAAAGGTAACATCATCCCGGGTACACCCATCGATTCCATATATCCCACAGTGGCATTATAAGCTGTGATTTTCCCCCAACCCGCCATAATAAAAATATAAGCCATAAGCACACGTGCGATCAGGCTAATCAAAGCATCGCTTTGGGAACCTTGCACCAGATTTTTTACCGCAACATTTGGATTGAACATGAAACTACCTATTCGATATTTTTAATGATGAATTCATACTAGGCTGATTTTATTGCTGAATAAAGCAGCAATTTGTAGATACATCGTTGCAAATATAGAATGATAGAGCCGGAATTTATTTCCTTTTTGATACTGACTTTCACGCCCCGGACTGCTAGGATTTCAGCACATTTTCGCTGTTTGTAGCCCCATGGAACTGATTGATTTTATATTACATGTTGATGACCATCTGCTCGAATTTATCACCAATTATGGCGTCTGGATTTATGCCATTCTTTTCTTAATTATTTTTGTAGAAACTGGTTTGGTGGTTATGCCATTTCTACCGGGTGATAGCTTATTATTTGCTGCAGGTGCATTAGCGGCGTCAACTGGAGCAATGGATCCTGTTATTTTGATGATTCTGCTGTTTATTGCTGCCGTATTAGGTGACACGCTAAATTATCATATTGGTAAATATATCGGGCCACGTGTTTTTGAAATGGAGTCACGTTTCATTAACAAACAGCATTTAACCTATACGCAAAAATTTTTCGAAAAACATGGCGGTAAAACCATTATTTTTGCACGTTTTGTGCCTTTTGCCCGTACCTTTGCTCCCTTTGTCGCGGGTGCCGGCAGCATGAATTACAAATTCTTTCTGACCTACAACCTGATTGGCGCGTTCTGCTGGGTCGGTTCATTTATTACTTTGGGCTATTTGTTTGGCAATATGCCGATTGTCAAAGACAATTTCACTCATCTGATTTTTGGCATCATTATTATTAGTGTATTGCCCGGCATTATTGGTTTTATGCGTCAAAAGCTGAAAAAGGCACATTAATGGGCCTGTGACGACAGCGCTAAAAATTAAAAGAAACGAATCACCACCGGTAACATACACACCAGCAATAACATGGCCGATCCTTTATATAAAAGATCGGCTTTTATTTGCTTCGACTGCCCTGCCAAAATTGCCCGTCCAAAAGACATCCAGAACACTACCGTAGGCAATAGCACCAAGCTAAATGCCGCAAAGACCAAAACAAAATTGGTCGGGTTATGCCAAGTTTCAGGCGGTAAAACACCGGCTGCAAATAATAAAGCCTTTGGATTTTTAAAAGTTGAAAAAAACAGTTGCCGCGGATGAACCGAGTGATAGCGCTGGTTATGCTGCTGTAAATGCGATGACTTCCATAAATGAAATGCAAGCCAAAACACATAAATGGCACTTAAGACATGTAACAGATGAATCAGGTGAGGCCAGGTGGGGCTACATAAATGGATAATCAATGCCCATAAATTAATGGCATAAAAGTAACCCAAAAGTTCTGCTGGAATAAACAGACTGGTTTTCGCAATCCCTTTTTGGTGGGCAGAGCTTGCAAGTAATGCGTTAGTCGGACCCGGAATCATCAGCACCGCAATCACTGCCAACACAAAAAGCCAACTCTCAATCATAAAGACCTGATATCACCACTAAAGAGGGGCACACCTTATACGAAAGTCACAAAAAGTGACAAGTATTTCGATCAATAAATATTAACCTCAGGCGTTTAAATTCTATCTGACAAAATAATAAATTATTGATATTAATATAATTTTATTGAAACATTTTGCTAAGATTTTATCACCCTGCTGTTGAGCTCGGCCCCACAACAGCGTGATAAATTGATGAATTATTGAGCTTTATTACGAACAATAATTGGACAATTCTTAAATTGGGCAGCCTGAACCACGGCTTCCTGTTCGCCTAACAGACGTGATAATTCAGTTTTTTTGGTGTTTGAAGATTGTCCCATATTGACTGAAACGCTTGGACCAATGCCCCAGCCACCACGACTGCCCCAACCACCGCCAACACCTACCCCAACGCCCACACCTGTTCGCTTCGGTGCCTGTACACCATTGTCGACATATTGCTGAATACGGTTATATTCACTTTGTAATTGCTGGCAGTTCAAGGCTTGATACTGGGTCGGTGATACATAGGTGGGTTTAACCGTGGTCGCACATGCACCTAATAAAAGAGTACTACCCAATATCAGGCTCAAATAAAGTGTTTTCATGAGAAATCTCAAATCTTATTTTGCTCAATTTCATTGAACAATGATTGATAGGCCTGCGTCAATTTATGATCAGTAGCCAAATGAATGAGAGGCTGATTTTTAAGATGAGATTCTTTCATTACAATTGACGGTGGCAACATACTGTCGAGTACCGGCAAACCTTCATCTTTGAGCTGCTGTACAACTTCACGCGGCAATTTTGCCTGAGCTTGAAACTGATTAACCACAATCCCTTCAATTTCCAGGCGTTCATTATGATCATCTTGAGTTTCGATGACATTTTCAATCAAGGTTTGTAAAGCACGTTTCGAGAACACATCACAATCAAAAGGAATCAGCACACGCTCGGCGGCAATCAATGCAGATAAAGTAAAGAAGTTAAACGCGGGCGGGGTATCAATATAGACCCGGTCGTATTGTCCATCCAACTGCTGTAAGGCATCGCGTAATTTATAAATTTTATGTTTCGATTCCAAGGCATGTGCCAGTGCCCCCAATGTTGGACTGGCAGGAATCACATCCAGATTTTTAAATGGTGATTGATGGACATAGCTTTCCAAACCTTTGGAACGATTCTTTAAAATCGAACCAATCGCATTGCTTAAAAGCCCCTTACTTTGGGTGTTGCCCAATACTTCTTCAAAGTAATTTTCAACATTTGGCTGCAACGCAGGTTTATCCACCGAGTAAGTTGCATCATCTCCCAACAAGTATTGACTTGAATTGGCTTGTGGATCGAGGTCGATCAACAAGGTTTTAAAACCTTGATGTGCACTGATTGCCGCCAAATTCACGGCAATACTTGACTTACCCACCCCACCTTTTTGATTAAAAACCACACGTATCCGCATTGCAGCCCTCTATATTTTATATTTATGTGTTACTTGCAGTTTAACCTAATGACCTTGCTTCAAAAACAGTTATGTCTAACAATTAACCGAAATTTGGCTTAATCATAACAAGACCAATAATCCCAATCAGTGCGACTCCAGCAATCACCAAGCCTGCACGACGCTGTGCCAATAAAATACTGTCATCTTTTTTATACGCTTTAATTAAAGATGAAAATAAAACCAAAAATAAAACCACTTTGGCGTAGAACCACGGTTGCACTTCAAAGTTCTTGATCACTAAAGAGCTCACACCGGTCAGTACAATCAAGGTCATCGACAAATGTTGTAGGGCGACCAATAATTTACGTGCTACAGGATTGGGTTGATTGCCCTGTACGCCTACAAACAAAGTGAAAGCGCGCGCAATGAACACCCCTATAAGCAAGGTCACACTGATCATATGCACAATTTTTACCGCCAGCTGCATGTCCATTGTTCAGTATTCCTTATTCAGGTTTGGGTGCATGTGCACATTCAGGACTGGTTGTGGCTTGTCCTTGCCATTCTGATGGCACAAAAGCATGGATTGCAAGAGCATGAATACGACTTGGCGCAAGCAAATCTCCTGCGGCAGCATAAATTTTTTGATGACGCTGTACTAAACGTAATCCTTCAAATTGGTCACTGACCACAATCACTTTAAAATGTGACTCCTTACCAGGAAAATAACCGCCATGACCTGATGATTCATTCACCACTTCTAAATGTACCGGGGATAAATCCTGAAGGCGTTGAATTAGCTGTTGTTCTAAAGTCATAATAATACTCCCAAATTATTCAAACACTGGGTTTAGTATAACGCGTTCCGCTTCAATCTTGAGCTTGAAGCCGTTCAATCATTCGGTCGTTTTAATAACAGATCTGCATTTTCATACTCTTTTTGCTTATAAAACCGCCACAAGCCTGTAAAATGGTTTTATTTTATGCAATTGATACAAGTTTTTTCATAAAGTTATTGACCCTATTTTTGCATACTGTATTATACACGGCATGCGGGAATAGCTCAGTTGGTAGAGCATAACCTTGCCAAGGTTGGGGTCGGGAGTTCGAGTCTCCTTTCCCGCTCA
>JBLZXS010000347.1:0-33719 GCA_050285325.1 Acinetobacter sp. | reverse complement strand
AGAAACTTTGGCATGTACATAGGCTTGAGAGTCATCCCTCAACCCAATGACATAATCCTGCTGACGAATGGCACGACTTTTCACATCATTCGCAGAACCTACATATGCACCTTCTACTAAGGCTTTGTTCAATGCAAGCAGGATAGGTTTGGTTTCCAGGTTTTCAATATTGTCTGAATATTCCAAATGGATGTGTGGCATAACAAAAATTCTTTCAGATGATTACGGTTGTTATACCATGTCATTTGCTCAATCATAAGGGCAATGAATCAATGTTTAATCAACAGTGCGGCTGTTTATAAAAAAAATCAGAATGACTGCACCCTTTTCATAAAACTGAATCCAAAAATATCTATCCACAAAAATAACGGTTCAAAAACTAATTCTAGCCTGATAAAAAAGCCCTAGCATTTCAGCTAGAGCTTTCTGATTTTTAATCCGTGTGAATTAAGCTTTTTTCACAAATTCAGATTTTAATTTCATTGCACCAAACCCATCAACTTTACAATCAAGATCATGACCATCACTTGAGTCAGGTAATAAACGAATGTTTTTCGCCTTGGTTCCCACTTTAATCACAGATGAAGAACCTTTAATTTTCAAATCTTTAATCAGGGTAACAGTATCGCCATCAGCAAGGACATTGCCATTTGAGTCTTTAATAATCGTTGCTGCTTCAGCGCTGCTTTCGCCCTCTTTCCATTCGTAAGAACATTCTGGGCAAATCAGCAAATCGCCATCTTCATACACATATTCTGAATTACATTTGGGACACTTTGGCAAAGACATAAAAAAACCTCAAAAAATCTACTATAGCATTTTATAAATCAATCTCTTGCTTAAAACCCTATTTATTTCATGGAATAAAATAGATAAGAAAATTTCAGCCTTGTTCTAAAACCTGTTTCAGTACAATCACATGATTATAGTCTTTACTTTTAGCAGCAGTAATTAAAGTCACTTGTTGCTGTTGAGCCATCTCTCGAATTTGCTGGAGCATTTCCGGTTGCTGAATAAGTTCAGCCTTATAACGTTGCTGAAACGCCTCCCAATGGTCTGGATCATGGGCATACCATTTTCGCAGTTCAGTTGAGGGCGTGATTTCCTTGGGCCATAAGTCAATTTTAGCAGCTTCTTTTTTGATGCCTCTAGGCCAAAGTCGATCCACTAAAATTCGTTTGCCATCTGAAGCTAAAACTTCGGCATAGGCACGCTTAATTTTTATCTGCATCGCATTGATTTCTATTGATCTGGAATTTCAGGAGTAACCAGTAAAGTCAGCAACTGTAAGGATTCCTGCCATCCCAAATAACAGGCTTCTGCTGGAATGACATCCGGTATCCCGGATTGAGTAATATTCACTTCAGTACCTACAGAAACTGCTTTCAATTGAATGATCACTTCAATTTCACCGGGCAAGTTCGGATCATCAAATTGGTCGGTATAACGCAATAATTGGTTTGGAATAATTTCATGATAAGTTCCACCAAAAGACTGGCTCGAACCTGTAGAAAAATTAGTAAAAGACATTTTATAAGTGCCACCTACTTTCGCATCCAAATGATGGACTTTGGCAGTAAAACCATGCGGTGCCATCCACTTGACTAAAGCATCTGGATCGATAAAGGCTTTAAACACTCGTTCTGGCGGTGCAGTAAATACACGGTGAAGTTTGACAGTATTCGGCATTTTTTGTTTCCTGCTTTTTATTGTTTTGTTTCTTCAGTCTACTGCTGTTGCTGCATAATTCTGTATGGCTTTGGTATGCGCATTCAAAACGGAATTTTACTGTATTTACCGATTGAAAAATGCTCGAAAGATTCCAGAATATTTCTACATTAACAACAGCTTTACTCAAGCAGATAATTTTAATTTCATTCTGATATTGGAACTTTAATCCTTTTAATCCGGCATGTCATCAATCTGATTCGGCTCTGTCCGGGGTTGGGTATTCATGCAATGCCGAAAAGAGGATGAACGTTCATAGACCTGCATGCGCACCCGCATAATCGAACCCAATGGCTGATGTTCAGTCACCCCATGCCAAGGGTTAAAAGACAGTACATCATCGGAATATATCCGACGGGCCGGACTAAAAGTATTCTGCTGAGGAAAATGCAAGGTGCCAATAAGCTGATGAGGCGACTCTTCTTCTTTCCATAGCACCGCTGCATCTTCGACCGGCATATGCTTCAGATCGGTACACAGTTGTGCACGAATTACATAATCTGCAGCATTATGCCGGAAAAAATCCCGGACAATATTACGAATACCGGAATCTTCATCAATTCGCATCTGTATACCAGCCAGTCTTTTTACCGATTCAGATTCCGGAGCGACACTCATTTTGGCAATATAGTCGCCATAACGGAGGGCCGCCATACTATGATAGGTTTCACCCAATACATGCTGCTGGCTACGAGCCAAGCCTTTTAAGGTCGCAGATGTCGGTAACCCGGCACGATTGGCCAGATAATCCACTCCGCGCATGACATTCCGCAAGCCACGCATAACCGGTTCGGGTGCCTGTTCTGCCTCAGTAATAAAAGGCAACATTTGCTTATATTTACGGACTGTTCCAAAAGCCAGAACCGGAATATTGACCATCAAAAAATCCTGGTTATGCCCATCGCTTGGATCATTGGACAATAAACGCTGTCCGGGCACGTTTAAAATTTTAAGGGCAAAACCGTGCGGGGCCGGCGTTTTGTCACTATGCAAATCACCCGGTGCAGCCGACAGACGTACCATCACATCGTAACAACCCGGATGAGCAAAGATTCCTTGAGCCAAATGGGCGGGCAAATTTTCCGGAATAGTCAAAATACCTTTCAAGAAACCATGAGATTTCGCATGCGCATCACGAACCGCATGACGATGTCGGTCAAACACCTTACAGTTGGTCTGTGCCATCTGCTCTGCAATATGCTGGATATCTTCTTCTTCATTTGCCTGTTTTTGCTCTACCTCTGGACGATAAGTCACATAATGCGCTGTCATACTGCATTCCTTGTCATTCTTTGAATATGGATAAACTGCACTGAAATTATGTATTAATCTAACAAGGAGTTTGCTTTACACCTTGAGTCCTTGGTAAACGGTTTGAGGGTATTTGGTAAATCAACGCACATACATAGCGAGGCTTAGCTGCTCTGAACATCTAAGTGATAGAAGTTCAAAAACGGGAGTAATTCTTCAAGTTTTATGCTTTTGCTTTGCCAGGAAACCGCTCTTGTTTGCATAAAGCGAGTCCTAAACTTGACCTGTTAACTCAAAAGTTCATTTCAAAAATCATGAAGAGAGTCAATCTTGGCTTTTTGCAACTTGGCTATTTCTTCTAACTTTTGTTTTTGTGCCTTGTCATTGCTCAAAGTCTGAATTAAATCATCCGCAAGCTGGTTCAATAATATCAAATCATCATCGCTCATTTGCCGCACCTGTTTATCTAGAATACATAAACTGCCTAACACCCAGCCCTGTTTAGTCCGCAGGGGTACGCCTGCATAAAACTTGATTTTATTTTTATTTAACTCTGGATTGTGAGTAAAACGCGGATCCCGGTTGATATCCTCAATAATCAGTGCTTCATTTTGATACACCAGATGGGTACAAATTGATTCCTCACGTGGAATTCCAGCATTAATCGGATTTTGATTTTCATCCGCCAGTGGACTGGCTGGAGTATTGACCCAGGTTTCATCGACCAAGGAAATTTGTGCATATTTCACATTAAATGCCTGACAGGCTTCTTCAATATATTGTTGATAAATGAGTAAGGTTTCAGGTTCAAGCAGCTTCAATGCATGCAAAGCAGCCAAGCGTTCCGGTTCATTTTCAGCCAGCAATTCACGTGCAGGGTTTTCACCTTGTTGTAGCATCAGGGCATCAATGCTCAACATTAATTCATTCACCGTAGATACCACGGCATCGGGTTGAAAACGGTTTTGAATCTCATCCCGCAGCTCTTCGCTGGTATTGCCCCATGTAGCAAAAATAATTTTAGTATTCGGCCAGTGTTCCCGAATACGATGATTTAACAAACGAATCTGTGCCAAAGGATGTTGATGAAATATAGAAATGCAAATGATCTGGATACTTTCTGGCAAGGATTCAAGTACTTCTATTTTGGCTTGAATCATGACTTCGCCATGACTTTGTGCTGCAATTTTTCTTAAACTTAGACCATGGGCCAACATTGAAGATGCCAGCGCATCAATTTCCCAACGCGCTCCCAAACACATAACTTGTGCCTGGTTGTCTATCTGCTGGCTGGGGTACCTTTGCTGAAAATCATGATTAAACAATTTCAAGCCCTGATGCATTCTTAAACGATGTTCCGCACTTGCTTCGCTGCTATGCGCCAGAGAAAACAAACGCATTGCGGGTATGGCGACATCTTCATAAAAAGTATTGACCTTACGAACGATCACTTCTTCAGTCGGTTTTTTCGGTAATTGTTGCTGAATATAATCCTGTGCCACTTCAAGTGCATCATCGACGTCATCTGCCACCAAACGCTGATAGAATCTTTCAGGTGGCGTCAATACCGGTTCACTGCCTATCAGAATTCTAATAAAGCTCAATGCGGGAATATAGTGAGCCAAGACCAGTAAGCATGCAGTCAAAGGCGTAGATAAAATCAGTCCAGCCGGCCCCCATACTGTAGTCCAAAAAGTAGCGGCAATAATGATGGCCAATGTAGAAAGACCGGTACTTTCTCCATATAGCCAAGGTTCAACCATATTATTGCTGATCAGCTCAAGTAACAGAATCAGACCCACGGTCCACAGCACCATATTCCAGCCAGGATCGACCGCAAATGCCAAAGTAATCGGAAACACGGCTGAAATCATCGGGCCGACATAAGGTAGAAAGCGCATTCCTATCGCTACAATTCCCCACATAATTGCAGCAGGCACACCGATCAGCCATAAGCCCAATGCCATGGGAATACCGTAAGTGACATTCACCAGTAATTGCATACGCAGATAGGTTCCAATCCGATCTGCTGCCTCATCCAGTGCATCCGTACCGATATTAAGATTAGCCCCCAATAATTTCAGCAAACGATCATGCAAGTCTTTACGACTGAGTAAAATCAACACCACAAACAGAAAAACAATACCTATTGTCGCTAAGGGATGGAAAATTTTCGCCCCCCACTGCAATGCCGTTTCAGTGGTGCTGGATTCTTGCCCCACCACCTCTACCTGTTGCACGCCCTCTTTTTTCTCAGTTGGGGTAACCTGCTGTATCGAACTTTCAACCGTATCGATGGTTTTGATAGCACCGTCCCATACACTCGGCCCAGAAGTAAAACTTTTTAATGAATCGAGCTTCTGTTTTATGGTGTCCTGATATTGCGGTAACTCCTGACTTAAGTGCCCAAGTTGATAACCGAGATAACTTGCAGCTCCCCCCAGAATGCTTAAAGTAAACAGTACCACCAGTGCAATCGATGGCAATTGCGGCAAGCCCCATTTTTTTAACCGCGCAACCAAAGGTTCAAGTAAAAATGCCAACAGTACTGACAGTGCCAGCGGAATTAAAATATCTTTTCCAAAGTAGAGCGCTAAAATAATGATCGCGGCAATTACAAATCCGGCCATCACCCGTAAAACATGTTGGGTATCAGCTTGATCATTTGCTGGCATTGATAAGGATTCTGAATTTAGTTTTTTTTCATTATTCACATTCATATCCTTATGATTTCACCTTTATCTCTATATTTAAAATTTTATATTCCGAAATTCTAGATACTTACTGTAAAAATACTTTTTTTGCCTGCTATCGCCTTTCAATATCAGCAGATCTTTTTTATCCTTTTTAAAAAATTGAGGCATTAAAAAACCCTAACCACTTACACAGTTAGGGCCGGTTCTATCCAATCCACTCATAAAAAATCTGATGCTGGTTTTTATTGAGAAACAGATCGTATTCTTTGCGTTTCTATTCAATAAAATGAATTAACTCAGCGTTTCATCTTCCAAGTCTTCATCGTCGTAGACATATGCCATACAACCCCATCCATCGTATTCACCGCCATGCTGTTCAGCAATTTTAGTGAACCATTCTTCAAGATCGACGATGTCTGAATATTCAGGTTCCATATACACATAAACCGTGATAATCCACTCGACTGCGTCACTTTCTTCATCTTCAAACAGGCTGACTTTTTGTTCTTCTTTCAGCAAATAAAGTGCACATTTTTCAGCTTGTGCTTCAGTTTGGAAAGCAATAGAAAATTCAATTTCATGCGCTTCAGTCAGGTCATCGCCATCTTCAGCCATCTGCCAAAGTACGTTACCGTTTTCGTCATCCGGGAATTGTTTAAAATCGCGTGCCATGGAGCGTTTCCTTATCTTAATAATTTATAGCTATAGCATTGTACCCAGATTAGCTAAAGTTTGTTTCAGTTTAACGATTTACCAGATCAATGTATTTTTTGCCTTTTCAACATAAATACCTCAGCCCCCCTCCAGCATATGCACTTGCAATTGACTGGAATGCTCTTGTTCTTTCTGTTTAAACTCTAGAATTAAGGCTGCAAACTTCAATTCATCTAAACGTAAATTTAAAAATGATTCACGAATACGTGCATGACTAAATGCTGCCCCAAAATGATTAATCAAAATAAAGTCATCTTTAAGGGATTGAATTAATTCTCCCATATTGTCGGGACGCAAACGTGATAAATACAGATCAGCTTTACTGTTAAAAACATGGGTTACCAAAGCAATCGCAGAAAGGCGACGTTGTTCTTCAACATAATCGCAATCACCGGCGTCATGCTGTTCAATTGCGCTTTTTATTTCGCGGCGAACTTTCTTTAAATACAGCGCAGCATCAAGGTACTCATATCCCTCTATTAGCTCATCCAAAATTGTCTGTGCCGGGAATAGATACTGAGTGCCATAGCCATGAATTTTATTTTCCAAGGCTTTTGAAATAAGGGTTAGATTTTTTTGTTGCATGGCTTGTGTATAGAAGCCATGCAATTGTGCCCGGGCGTCCTCTTCCAGTTTCTGTTGGGTATTCTTTTCAAATTTTCCCAAATAGCCTCGGACACTTTCAATATAAGCTTTGATTTCCTGTAGCAGAGATTCAGCTTCAATTTTGGTCGCTTCTACAAAGTTCTCGGCTTGATTTTGTCGTTCTGCTATATATTGCTCAATATTCAGAATAGGCTGGTATCTGCTTAATTTTTCAACTTTACTCTTCAGATTTCCTGTTTCCACACGAAACATATTCAGCTGATGATGCAGATCATCATTTTGTTGCTCATGCACTGCTAAATTTGTTCGCGTTCGATCCAGATTGGCTTGCAAAGACTCAAGGTTGGCCTGTTTGTCTTTGACCAGTTTCATAGCAAAATAAAGCAGGAGCGCTAAAATAATTATTGTGATGATTGATAGGTAAGTCATTATTATTATCTCAAAATCCCCACCCTACAGTAGTAATTTTACGATCAATTTTCAATCACCAGAAAAAGGGATATCATTACTATTTGTATGCTCTAAAAGTAGCAATAAAATATAAAAAAACGATATCTTTCAAATTATTATTTTTTTAAAAATTTAAATTCTGAGTATCCGACATCAAAAAAACCAACCCATTTCAAAAGCATTCTTTCTGCCCCAGAATTTATAGAGCAGCTTTGTCATCCGTGTCATGCAGGCTAATATTTCAGTCTATCGCTTAAAAAGGTACATTGCCTTTAATTTCAATATTTAACCCGGTGAGTGGCTGCTTAAATGCCAAATAACTGGCATGTAAAGCCATGCGTTTTAATGGACTTTGATAGGGTTCTGGATGATACAACTTATCACCAGTAATCGGATATCCGATGTATTGCATATGCACGCGGAGTTGATGCGAACGTCCGGTAATAGGGGTCAGCAAAACACGGGTAATATCTTCAGCTTCCGAATATTGTAAAGCCTGATACAAGGTTTTGGCAGCTTTGCCCAATTCAAAATGCACGATTTGACGCGGACGGTTTTCCCAATCGGTGATAAGTGGAACTTCGACACTCCCCTCACCGTCGAGTTTGCCTTGCACCAAAGCAATATAATTTTTCCGTACTGTTCGCGCTTGGAACATTTTACTCACCGCAACTTCTGCATCACGGTGTTTGGCAAACATTAAAATACCCGAAGTTGCCATATCTAAACGATGGGTAATTTTGGCATTCGGATATTTTTCCAAGACACGTAAATAGGCACTATCCTGATGTTCAGGCAAACGCCCCGGAACGGACAACAAACCTGCCGGCTTTTCTATTACCACCAAATCATCATCTTCATACATGATAGAAAGGGCTTCTTGCGGCGGCATATAAACAAAGTTATCGTTGATCGGCATGGGTGTAAGGCGTTGGGGAGAATGGGCGCAAAATAGCAAGCTCAGATTCGGGTGTCAATGCATCCTAAACATAAGACTAAGATGGTGTTACTTATTGTTTGCACCTAATTTCCCAAATGCAGGTTTAAGCTGATCTGACAGATCATCCTCAATCAATTGCAGAACCTGATTTTCTACATCATATTGCTTAATCGTAATTTTAAACTGTCCTTGAAACCATTGATTTAAATGCAATGCATAAGTTGCTTTATGACCTTGTCCCAGATGTTGTTTCAATCGATTCTTAATTCCTGTTGTAGATGAACCCACATACATGACTTTGCAAGGTACATTTAATTTTGCACAGGCATGGGTTGCCTGCTCTTTAAATACACGAAAACGATTAAATGTCTCGTTAATATCACCCTCAACTTGTTCAATGATATAAATTGCTTTAGAAATTTTCGGTAAATCATCCAATGTTGAAAATATAAATTCCTGAACAGGTATAGCGGTTTTTGCAATGTAGCACTGTTGAATAAGCGTATCTAAATAACCCATATAATTTTATTACAATGCAATAACTTATAAAATATTTTAGCAGTTAAACAAAGAGCATTTACCGCTATTTTTCAATTTAAAAGGGTTAAATGAAGTTTTTATCCAGACTCATCTTCAACAATCTAACTAACATACTTGATGACATTAATCTGCAAGATAATAATCAACCGTTGAAACCACACGTACTTTTTTCAAATACGGGGTATTGCTGTCGCGATCTTCAATGCTAAACAAGCCCTGATTTGCCGATTTAATTTTTCCCAAACTACTTTTAGAATCTGCGGCAAATTTTTCAGCCACACTACGTGCATTTTGCGTGGCTTGCTCAATCATGGCCGGTTTAATGTCATTCAGCTTGGTAAATAAATATTCGGTTCGTTGTCCGGCATCATCGCCGCTAAAGGCAATTCCTTTTTTCCCCAAAACTACTAAACGACTTTGCGCGCCACGTACCGCATCTATTTTATGGGTATACACGGTAATGGTCTGATGAGCGGTATAACGTAGCGCCACATTGGCATCGCCACCATATTGTTGGGCGAATTTATCTGTGATGCTTGGCGAGGCTGTGGTAATTTCCTCAGCAGTAAACCCCTCGCTCTTTAAAAATGCCTGAATTTGCTGAGTGTTTATTTCCATGCTGTCGTACAACTGCGTCAGGTCCTGACTGGCAGAGCTAAAGCGAATCGGCCAAACCGCAACATCGGATTTAACCTCCCGCTCCGATAAACCTTTGACTGAAACAATGCGTTCATACTGTTTAATTTTCACGGCGCTACTGCCTAGAATCCATCCCGCAACAATCATCCCCAAACAAATTAAAGCGCCTAAAATAAGTGCCGGTTTAAATTGATTCATCTGACTAAACTCCTTTTAGACATAATTTTAATTTAGGTTTTTCAGTTGTTATATGGAATGCCACATGATGAAAATATTGATTAAATTATTGTGTTCGAAATAGCTTTGCTTCGTAATAAGTATGCTGAAATATGGTGGCTGTTTTAACTTTTACCCATGAAATATAAAACAATAAAAGGCACCAAGTTAAACAGTAAAATACCAATTTTATAGACTGCCATTCCGCCATAATGAATTGCATCAAAAGTAGTATCTGAAAGTCGAAACCATTTTCCGTGTACTTGTCTAATCCAGTCACGCGCAAAAATAATGGCTAAAAACCAAATCATTAAAATGATGTAATTAATCAATAATGAGGAAAGCAAAAAACGATACCAAAAATCGAAATTCATAGCGATTCCCTGCATGCTAGCTTATGATTTCTAAAATAACAGATTTGATATAATGAAATGAGTTGCTGATTTGTATCCGGATTTTTGTTTTAAAAACCACTATAATTATATGATTTACAAATTATTTTATTTTTTAATTATTTTCTGTTTACGAGAGAATTTTTTAGGGTGTTGGGAAAAACATCTAGTTTGTTTACTTCAACTATCATAACTTTGTAAGTAATGATCTTATAGCCTATAAACTTTTGATCTATAGCGTCCTAAGCCGAATCGAGACCTTTTGGGTAAGTACTGCACTCGCGTTTTGCGCCGCTGGCAGCATGCTACTCTTTTCGATTCCCGTCACACCCTTGAAATACATAGTAGCCAAAGCTGGTCGGGATTAATTTCCTAAGATTTACGATTTTTTCTTATTTTTGGGAAAATTTTTCCTTGAACGCCTCATTTAAAGGATTTTTTACCTTATAGGCTAAAATAGCGGTTTTTTATTGCGGAATAAGTCTGTTTTAAAGAATTTTTTCATGATACAGAACTCCGTATTTAACATCGTGCAACGACCTATACCGCTCTGGTTTTAATGTTTTTTACTCATTTCAGATAATAAATCCAGTTGTATTTCCTGTATTTGAGCCAGCCTGTCCCACTGATGCATGAGCAAATGATCAAGCTTTTCATGTAGGTGCCGAATTTCCAGTTCAGCTTTTAAGTTGACCTGATAATCATTTTGCGAACGTAACCGGTCTTTCGCTTCCTGACGATTTTGACTCATCATAATGACCGGCGCTTGAATAGCCGCTAAACAGGACAGAATTAAATTCAATAAAATAAAGGGATAAGGATCTGCAGGATGAACCACAACCACAACCGTATTGACGATAATCCACAGGGCCAAGAAAATGGCAAAGCAAATCAAAAATGCCCAGCTTCCGCCGAAACTTGCAATTTTATCGGCCAGTTTCTCGCCGAACGTCCACTGCTGATCTAACTTCGTTTCAATATTTTTTGTGATCAGTTCATGCTGCTGCATACTGTTAATCACTTCATACTCAAGATCAGTCACTTCACCGCGTTCAGATTTTAATAATGAATGAACGTACTGAATGCGATACTTGGCCAAGTCAGCCTGGCAAATAAAATCGCGAGGTGACCACCCTGGAAAATCATGTGAGATTTCTTCGGTAATGACTTTACGTATAGTGCCCATGGGGATCAGATTTTTTATCGGGAAATTTTTCCCGCAGACCATACAGCGTTGAGCTTCTATTTTTCCGTTCATGCCGCAGGCCCTCTTTTTATTCATCTTAAAACTACGCGTTGATCTATCTGAGTGCTATAGCACTTTTACTGACTTTTATAGCATCTCCATATCACTGATCATACACGGCGTATAATCTATTTCACATAAAGTTGATGCGCATTCTGATTGATATAGGCATTTAAACCATCACCATACTGAGCCAGTTGTTTCATGTTTTCAACATGCTGATAGCCGGCACTGGCATAACTATAGGTATAAATTTTTGATGTTTTCTTGAATTGAATCCGAATAAATTCATTGCCAATTTCATAGTTAGCAATGCCTGAGTCATGATTCAGGTCGAGATAATATTGCACTTGAGCAACCCCGAAAAACTGTCAATCTAGTATTTTAGATGGAGTTATCTTGATTAATTTTCAAACATATTTAAATGATAAAATTTTAGCTTGAGCCCTACTCAATCATTATTGCATTTAATAATAAAGATCGCCCTGCAACCTATCTACTAGATATAGCGAGCCCGAATCACTTCAGGCTATCTGTATTCATCTGACCCATCCAGATTATAAAAACTTGCCGAAGTGGGTTTTAGTACGAACTGGCTCACACAAGAAATTTGGATTCGACTCGCTGATAACACGACCGATCCATTCGGAAATTTTGAGATTTTTCTTAATTAAGTAGGTCTCTCAATTTTTATTAGCATCATTCCAGAACAGGCTATGTCTTTTGACCGATTATTGTAATGGGCTTTGCGCATTTTCCATTTTCTTGCTACGCACCCAACGCACCACCCAAACCAATGCAATCAAGCCAACAATCACCACCAATACAGGGACAATGAACGACAAGACAGATAGCACCAACGCACCGATCCACTCTCCTGTCGACACCACAGGATTGGCGATTCCACCCGTAGTTGCAGTCGACACTCCACGAACAGCTACTGTGCTTAATTGAACTGCGCTCGCTGTACCACCGCCGACAATAATCGCTGCTGCCCAACTGGCAAACTGCGACATTTCCCCACTGCTGACTGCCATTGTTGCTAGCGTTCCTGCCACCATTGCCGCAGGTGTTGCAATGGTATCTAGGGCATTATCTACCCAGGGAATATAATAGGCTGCAATTTCACACACTGTGGCAAGCCCAAGCGCTAAACACACCGATGGCATGGCTAGCCACTTAAAGCCTTGCATCGGTTCAAACCAGCCCAGAATAGCTGCAATACTCATCACCAATAAAGGTACAAACACACGGAAACCGCAGGCAGCACTTAAACCGATGCCTATACATAAACCCAAGATTGTTTCCATGTGGTTATCCTTTTCTTATGTTTTTAAGATGAATTCATAAAGTAGCAAAAAAGCCCTATTGGGTAATAGGGCTTTTGTTTAAAACAGGATTGTCTGTTTTATAAATGTCGCTAGGTACTGTTATTTTTTAAATGCAGTGCCATGGCATTTGGTACACGGGGGTAAACGGTCTGTACCAATTTCTAAATAAGTGCGACGTCCGCACTGAACACAAAAATAGAAGCCTGTTCCGGGTATTGAGCCAGCAGTAACCATTTTTGTTCTCCATGGGTTTTAGAAATGGTAGAACCAGTATATCCCTATTATGATGAATGTCTATTGTCCATTTCGACAGATGATAGTGGCGTTTGGGCGAAGTATAGTTTTTCATAGCTTTCATCTTTTTTGAAATAGGTATTTCATCTTCCCCAGTTATAAAATAAGTCATATTCATGTTCATACTTAGAACTTATACATTCTATAAATTTTGAAATCTCGTCATTTGTGACCAAAGAATCTGAGCGATAAGTAAAAACTTTTTCTATTTTTAAAGCTGTATTATTTATCCTAAATTTATTCTTCGAAACTTTCTCAGGTTTTCCAAATAAAGTAATTATTGTACCTAAAATACAAGTTCCAAGTTGACAACAAAAAACAGAAATAGATGCAACCTGTTCAGACTCAAATAATTGCTCACAACTTATCTCAAATTCAGCTCTAAATTCACAATCATCTGTTTTAGTTGTTATTGCATAGAATTGTTCAATTTTTTTCTTATGATAATACAGCTCATTCAAAGATACATATATCTCTTCATCTATTTCAAATTTATAGCATATTTTCAATACATTCCCGATTATCTCGTTAAATATTTTTATGTCTCTTTTTACAAATTTAGATTTTAAGTCAAAAACTAATGGATCTAAATTTTCTAGCTTTAATTCAACTATGGCTTTTTGATTATCTGCACTAATTAAACGTATGAAATCAAGTGCATCCCTGAGTTTTTTCAGCTCTAATCGCGTATCTTCATCTAATGTCAAATTATAATTAACCTTACCTGCATAAGGCTCACAAGTCATATCAAAAAAATCGCCAACAACTCTAAATTTTGTATATTTCCTATAATCGTAAAAGCTAAATGGAGAGTTATAAAATTTTATATCAAAAGTTAAGCTTCTTGATAAATTATCTTCTTTAAGAGTTAGTTTCCCTTTCTTTGATGGAAGCACTCCCATTTTCAGCTTAGCTGTGTCTAATTGAAAGCTTGGATTTTTTGAAGAAATACCAAATCTTTCATCAATATTAACGAAATTTTCTACATCAATTTCATCTGTTAATCCTAATGACAAATCAATTAACTGATGAAGTCCCAGATCTCCTCCTGCTATCGAAAATTCCACTTTTCCATAACCTTTTTCAAAACCACACTCTTTTAAATAATTATTTTTGTTTTCGACATATTCAATATAATTTTCGCCAATATATTTTAATAAAGCAGCTTGTAAATCTCTTCCATTTAAAAATTTAATTTCATTTTCTTCATTGTAATAAATTGTCATTTTCTTTTTATTTAATTCAGTAACTGAACCTTTCTGTTCAATCTCTCTGATACGTTTTAAAATTTTATAAACATATTCATTATCAACATGAACAATATAAGCCCTCTGTACCTCACTCTTACTATCAAATTCCAAAAAAACATAAAATGATGGCATTTGAGATGTTGCCATTTGTCTAAGATTAGAAAGTGTAACTTGCCATTTACCCTCTCTATTATCAGTTGCTTTAACTTGAACCTTGCAATTTACAGCTGATTTATGAAGTTCATTTGTAGAAATATCTTGAGAAATAGGAAACTCCACATAAAAATCCCAGCCAGTTTTATCAATCATTGAACCGTTTGCAATTAATCCAACCTGTGCGCACCATGATGCAAAAGTATATTCACCTAACTTTCCCAAATCACGCATATATTCTTATAAATTTCAAATTAAAAACCCCACATAAATGTAGGGTCTTTTTTAAACAATTTCAATAACTTTAATCCCCTTTGCGAAGCACTGCTTCTCACCTTTAAAAAGGAGGGAGTTCCCCTCTTTATTAAAGAGGGGTTAGGGGAGATTTTTAAACATTCCCTTCTAAAAAGTCCTGTGCAAAGCGTTGTAATACCCCACCAGCTTCATACACATGCACTTCTTCTTCGGTATCCAAACGGCAGGTTACAGGAACTTCAATGATCTGATTCTTACCATCATCAGTCGAACGCTCAATCACTAAAGTTAAAGTCGAACGCGGCGCAATATTCCCCATCACGCTATAAAGCTCAGTACCATCTAACTTTAGAGTCTTACGATCTGTACCCGGTTTAAACTCAAGCGGTAATACGCCCATACCAACCAGATTGGTACGGTGAATACGCTCAAAACCTTCTGCTACAATCGCTTCAACACCAGCTAAACGCACACCTTTGGCAGCCCAGTCACGGCTTGAACCCTGACCATAATCTTTACCGGCAATCACAATCAAAGGCTGCTTACGGTTCATGTAGGTTTCAATCGCTTCCCACATACGCATCACTTCGCCTTCTGGCTCTACACGCGCTTTCGAACCCTGCTTGATGGTACCGTCGGAACGAACCACCATTTCATTAAACAGTTTCGGATTTGCCAAAGTCGCACGCTGTGCAGTCAAATGGTCACCGCGATGGGTTGCATAAGAGTTAAAGTCTTCCTCAGGCACGCCCATTTTCGCCAAATATTCACCAGACGCACTATCCAGCACAATCGCATTCGATGGTGATAAATGGTCAGTCGTGATGTTGTCACCCAAAATTGCCAGCGGACGCATATTGCTTAAAGTACGCGGTGCAGCAAGCGCCCCTTCCCAATATGGCGGACGACGGATATAAGTACTTTGCGGACGCCAGTCATACAATGGACTTACCGATTTTTCTCGCTCGCCCAAATCAAACATCGGGATATACACTTGACGGAACTGTTCAGGCTTCACTGACTTTTGAACCAAAGCATCAATTTCTGCATCGGATGGCCAGATGTCTTTTAAGTAAATTGGATTACCGTCTTTATCATGGCCGAGTGAATCGTTTTCGATGTCAAAACGAATGGTACCGGCAATTGCATAAGCAACCACAAGCGGAGGCGATGCCAAGAATGCCTGTTTTGCATAAGGATGGATACGACCATCGAAGTTACGGTTACCCGATAACACCGCAGTTGCGTACAAGTCACGGTCAATAATTTCTTGCTGAATTTTTGGATCTAATGCGCCCGACATGCCGTTACAGGTGGTGCAGGCATAGGCCACGATACCAAAGCCGAGTTTTTCTAAATCGTGCAATACCCCAGCTTCTTCAAGGTATAAAGCCGCGGTTTTAGAACCCGGTGCAAAAGATGATTTCACCCAAGGCTTACGGGTTAAACCCAGTTCATTCGCCTTACGAGCAAGCAAACCTGCTGCAACAGTATTAC
Source organism: Acinetobacter sp. (assembly GCA_050285325.1). Lineage (GTDB taxonomy): Bacteria > Pseudomonadota > Gammaproteobacteria > Pseudomonadales > Moraxellaceae > Acinetobacter. The sequence goes on along the minus strand of JBLZXS010000347.1, from coordinate 17,521 downwards.
GCGGATTCGATGTATTAGTACAAGAGGTAATGGCCGCGATAATCACCGCACCATCGGGCATTAAGCCTTCTGCTTCTTGCGCACGAGCTGCTTCTAAATTACCTGCAATGCCTTTTTCTTTAAGATCACTAGTTGATACACGTGCATGCGGATTGGATGGCCCGGCAATATTACGGGTTACAGTCGACAAGTCGAAACGTAATACACGTGGATATTCGGCTTGTTTCATTTCTGATGCCCAAAGACCAATTTCTTTGGCATAGGCTTCAACCAGCTTCACTTGCTCGGCTTCACGACCGGTTAAAATCAAATAATCAATCGTATTCTGGTCTATGTAGAACATGGCTGCTGTTGCGCCATATTCAGGGGTCATGTTAGAGATGGTCGCACGATCCCCCACCGACATGCTATCTGCACCTTCACCAAAGAATTCTAAATAGGCACCGACCACACGTTCTTTACGCAAGAATTCAGTTAAAGCCAATACGATATCGGTTGCAGTAATGCCTGGCTGACGCTGACCGACCAGTTCCACACCAATAATGTCTGGCAGACGCATCCACGATGCACGGCCCAGCATCACGTTTTCAGCTTCCAAGCCACCGACACCAATCGAGATTACCCCCAAAGCATCGGTATGCGGAGTATGCGAGTCTGTTCCTACGCAGGTATCTGGATACGCCACGCCATCACGGTTTTGAATCACCGGAGACATTTTTTCCAGATTGATCTGGTGCATGATGCCGTTCCCCGCAGGGATTACATCGACATTTTCATAAGCGGTTTTGGTCCATTCAATGAAGTGGAAACGGTCTTCGTTACGGCGGTCTTCCACGGCACGGTTTTTTTCAAAAGCATCCGGATCAAACCCGCCATATTCCACTGCCAGTGAATGATCGACAATCAGCTGTGTAGGAACAACCGGATTTACCTTGGATGGGTCACCGCCCTGATCGGCAATTGCATCACGTAAGCCGGCCAGGTCGACCAGTGCAGTTTGCCCCAAGATGTCATGACAGACCACACGTGCCGGATACCATGGAAAGTCATGGTCTTGTTTGCGTTGAATAAGTTCTTTTAATGACTGCTCTAAAATGGCTGGATCACAACGGCGCACCAACTGTTCTGCAAGCACTTTTGAGGTATATGGAAGTTTGGCATATGCGCCTGGCTGAATATCTTCTACGGCTTGGCGCACGTCAAAATATTCGAGCTGGGTGCCTTGCAGTGGTTTACGGTAGTTGTTGTTCATAGCTTACCTGCCTCTTGAATCATTTTTTTACTACGTAATTGTTTTTGACGAGTCACAATTGTTTCAATGCATTGTACGCTGCAAAAAAGCCATTTCCCAAATTTTATATTTATCAAATACTTAAAACAAAGAAACCCTGTTTTAGAAATATTTAGTTACACAAACCTTGGAATATTTGCTCTAAATATGAATTTTTTTTAAAAATAGCGTGAAATCAGCCTAATTCTTTAGTATTAGATCGGTTTTTTAGGATAAAAAACAACCGGGTCTACGCCTTTATTATGTTACTTAAAATTTTTTAAAGCACCTGTTTAAGTTTAGTATTTCTAAACTTATTTTTATTAAATTTTCGTTCTTTTAATCCAACCATTTTCCAGTTTATTTTTGGAAAATACGTTATATCCGCTCCATTACTTATCATGTCTTTTTTAATATCCCCTCTTTTAGTGATTTAATTCTCAATATAATTAATAAATACTAAACAATTAAAACAATGTACCCAAAAAAATATTTTCATAACAAAAAAGAAGATCGAGGTGAAATAAAATGCTAAAAATAGCCATTATTGGAGTGGTCGCTGCGTTTCTCACGCTGTTGATACGTGGGTGGAATGACAGTAAAAATCCGTCCAATCCACCCTCTCCAACCCATCCATCACATCCATCCAACCCGCAAAATCCATCTAATCCAAAACATCCACCTCATCCAGTGCCTCAAGAATCCGACACCGTGATTAGCAATCCGCCTTTATTACAAAAAAATGCCAAGGGTAAATATGAGCTGATCGTGGCTTATAAAGTCAATAAACTCTATAACCCCAATACCGAATTATGGGATCAGGTTCTACTCCGCGGTTATTTAACCAAACCAAATTTATTTGATAAAAAGAAAGCGGGTGATTATGTCAATGATCTTCTGGTCGGCCCGCAAATTCGCATAAAACAGGGTGAAACAGTGGCAGTGAATTTGAATAACCAGCTTCCCGCTGAATCAGAGCAAACCTGCCCACATCATATTGAAAATGTAAATCAGCCGCATTGTTTTAATACAACCAACATCCATACTCATGGTTTATGGGTAAGCCCACAAGGCAACAGTGACAATGTTTTCTTAAGAATTGCGCCGCAAGAAAAATTTGATTATCAGTATAAAATCGAGAAAAACCATCCGTCAGGCACCTATTGGTATCATGCGCATGTACATGGTTCGACTGCCATTCAAGTCTCTAGCGGTATGGCAGGCCCACTGATTATCGAAGGCTCCAGAGCTCCGAAATATAAAAATAATAAACTCATTGAAACCGGAGATATGGACATATTATGGAAAGATCAAAAAGGCCAAAACTACCCGAATGAAAACATCCTGCTGTTCCAGCAAATGCAATATAGCTGCACAAACCCCAGCACTTCAGCCGTAAATGCCAGTCAAAATGGCTGTGTCGGAGTTTTAGAAGATTATTCTGAACTTGCTTCACCGACATCGTGGGGAGATGAAAATCGCTATACTTCCATCAATGGCAAAATTTTAGGTGAAATAAAGGTACAACAAAACCAGTTCAATCGCTGGCGGATGATTCATGGCGGTGTTCGAGATACCCTTGGCCTAATGCTTAAAGAACTGCCTAACTCTAAAAACTATAGCGCCAAACAAACCCTTACAGCCTGTGCACAATATCAGTCAAACGAAAAAAAAGCCGAATTTGATCAGTTGAAAAGTTTGCCCGTGCATACCATTGCTCAAGATGGTTTGACCATGAATCATGTCCAGACCAGAACACTTTCAGTATTTCAGCCGGGCTACCGACAAGATGCCATGGTCGCCTTCCCGACCAGCAATAAATATTGTATTTACGACATGAAATTAAATCTGGATGACCAGATTAATGCGCCACTGGCGATACAACCTCAACTCGCGCCTAGCAATCCTTTAAATGCCCAATTGATTGGCTGGGTCAATGTCAGTGCCAGCAAGTCAACGCTACAAACCGCTGCCCAATATTTGAAAGATCAGGCAAAAAAAATTGGCTTAAACAAAGAAATTCAAACGCAGTTGTCTCAGCTTAACCTGGCAGGATTTAGCGATCACGCTTCACTTATGACTGAAGAAGTAGATCAGGCTGTGGCTGAACATCCCAAACAGTTTAACGCTTTCTCCATTAGCTTTGGACCCGGAGGAGTTAAGTTTGGCTACCGGCATGATGAAACGGATCCACGGCCCATCAGTTTTGCGGACCTGTTCGATGGACCAGGAGCTATTGATGGGCAGTATGTCCGTCAGTTACAGGTCGGGCAAACCGATGAATGGCATCTCACCAGTGATTTAGGGGGACATCCTTTCCATATCCACGTCAATCCTTTCCAGATTGTTAAAATTTTAGACCCTAAAGGCAATGATGTGAGCGTTGCAGACAACCAGGTAAAGGATGAGACCAATGGCGCAGTCGATGTCCAGTACCGGGGGTTAAAAGGTTTATTTAAAGATACCATCTTTGTAAAACAAGGCTACCGAGTCATTGTCAGATCAGAATACAAAAAATTTGAAGGTGATTTTGTCCAGCACTGTCATATTCTGGATCATGAAGATCAGGGCATGATGGAAACGGTACGAATCTGTGGTGATAAATATGCTTGTGATACACCCTTAGCATCGCCGCATCATTAACCGGTTTATCTATCCATAAAAGCCAGCCATTTATATTGCTGGCTTTTTTATTTGCCTCTACTTGGTGCTTGTTGCACAATAGCTTGATTGATTTGTTGTATTGAAACTGAGGCCAAGCATGACAACGTCTACTGCTTTTACATCATTTACTTTAAATGGCGTAGATGCGCAAAAATTCCTTCAAGGTCAAGTGACTTTAAATACCGAAGCCTTAGCAGAAAACCTAACTCGCTATACAGCAATCTGTAGTTTAAAAGGTCGTATTCAATTTGGTTTATGGCTCAAAAAAATCAATCCTGAAAGTTTTGAAATTGTGACTACTCAAGATCAAGCCGAAGAATTTGCCAAGCATATTAAAAAGTTTGGTGCATTTTCCAAAATGAAACTGGAACAAGTCGGTCAAGTGTTCCCTATTTTAAATGGCGATACTACGGATTTTTCTGCCACTGAGACCGATATTGCAGCCTGGCAACTTCAAGCCATTGAAGCCGGACAGGCCTGGATTGAAGCCAATACTGCACAAGAATTCCAACCACAAGAACTTCGTTTGCATCAACGTGAAGGCGTGCATTACGACAAGGGCTGCTATTTGGGTCAGGAAATTATTGCGCGTCTGTGGTTTAAGGCAAAACCGAAACACTGGTTGCATCTGGTTCAAGGCACTGGCGAAGCTCCCGCTGTTGCAAGCAAATTGAGTAATGATGTAGAAGTGGTGAATAGCCTTGCTATTGATGGCGGTTATAAAGCCCTTGTGGTTGCAAAACCTGCGGCACTTGAAGAACTTGGTTTACAGGTTTTGGCTTTACCGGAAGCTTTAAATGGCGATGTTGCGCGTCCACAATAATAGTCAAGTTTAGCAATCCCATTAAAAAAGCCTCCCGAATCGGAGGCTTTTTTAAATCACAAATTAAAATCGTGAAAAAGTTTGTTCATGTCTTTAATGACATACTCTTTAAAATGGAATGCACGTGCATGTTTTGCATCAATACGTGCAGTTTTTCCCTCATGTTCAAAGATATAAACACGGTCTTCTTTGCTCACCAAAAAGTTTTTGCCTAATCTCATCAACAATGCATCAAATTTGTCTTCATCTGGAATGGTTTCATCCAGATTAATCTGATCATATGCCCGTTTAATACCTTTGATGAACATTCATCTACTCACAATTTTATTCAGCCGCGATTTAAACAAACATTCAGCAAAAAGCAAAGTGAAGTTGTTTTCTCTCTGCCTTTTTATGTCATGAAATTTTACTTTAACTAAAATTTTAACTATAGAAAAATAATTTATGCTAAAACTAAAAAGTGGTTAAGGCTGATTTAAGCTGCGCAATATTTACTTAAGCAGTTATGCGGCAAATATCGACAAAATTTTATTGCAATACACAAATCATATATTTACATTCACATAATTAAACTTATGATGTTGTATTGAGTCTTACACATACATTCTTAAACACATAAATGGAATTATGTGATTGTTTATAAAAAGGTTTTAAATATGAGAAAAATTATACTAGCAAGTATCATTGCCTTGTCTTCACATCTTGCAATGGCAGAAATGGCAACCAGCTCTGTAGATCCTGCCTTTGCCAAAATTGAAAGCATGGTTAAAGCCAATGATATGAAAGGCGCTTATCAGGAACTGGATAAACTAGCCAAAGCCGGCAATCCTCAAGCCATTTATAATTTGGGCTACCTAACCCAAACAGGTCAAGGTACAACCAAAGACGAGAAAAAAGCCATTAAGCTGTATGAAGAGTCGGCCAGCAAAGGTTATCCCGTGGCCAACTATGTTTTAGGTAAAAACTACATGACGGGAACTTTAGGCCTTAAACAAGATACGAAAAAAGCCAAACAGTATTTAGAAAAAGCCTCTAGTCAGGGTTTTGATGATGCGACTGTGGATTTCGCAGTTTTACTTTTTGCTGAAGGCACGCCTGCTTCAGAAAAACTGGCCTTGCAAAAATTAAACCCATTAATCAAGAAAGATAACTATCAGGCCATTCACGCTAAAGCGTTATATGACATTAGTTTGGGTTTTAAAAATAAAAATGAAGCTCCGATTAAACAGGGCTTAAAAAGCATTCAAGACTTAGCACAAAAAGGCTATATTCCGGCCTTGATGGCTGTGGGCAATATGTTTGCCAATGGCAAAATTGTGCCGCAAAACCTGCCTGAAGCGAAGAAGATTTTCTCTGCTTTAGCAAAAGAAAATGTACCGCAAGCCAAAGAATCTTTGGCAGTTGTGGACAAAATGATGGCTGAACAAGCAAAAACCCCAGCAAAAGCTGAAAAGAAAAGCTAAATTATTTTGCAATCAAAAAGCCCCTAAGCAAGGGGCTTTTTTAATGACTAAAAGAACCTACCACCACAAGGTAATTAAACCACTCACCAGCATAAAGCCTAATATTGTACTCAACATTAAAGCGCTGAGTGCTTTATCACCAAGCCCATAGTTCTGCCCCAAAATACCGAACGCAATCGGCATGGGTAACGCAGCAAGCAATGTGCCGGCATAAAGCATTTCCTGACTGACATTCGGCAAAAGACTGAACAAGAGAAAAATGGTCAGTGGCATCAGTACAATTTTAATCAGCACCAAAGTTATACTTTGTAAATCTACCGCTTTCAAACTCATTCCAACCAGACTTCCCCCAATGACAAATAACGCAATCGGAGAGGCGGTTTTACCCAACATCTCCAAAGCCTGACCAATGGAAGACGGAAGCTGGATATTCAAGATCACACACAACATGCCAAACACGATCGACAGAATGACCGGATTTTTAATCACGTTGTATAAAGTCTGCTTGAGCAACTGAGAGGTCGCCTGATGTTGATGAGTGCCTGCTTCAGCAATAATCAGGGCCAAAGTCATAATCAGTAGATTTTCAATAATCAGGGTCAAGGAAAGATAAATTGCTGCATGCTGTCCAATCAACATCATGAGGATGGCTGTACCAATAAATCCGGTATTGGACATGGATGCGCCCATAGACAATACGCCAGATTCAGTCAAACGACATTGAAAATATTTACGGTACAGTACAAATGCAAAGGCGAAAACAAGCAGTGATCCCCCGCCATAAGCGATGAAATAACCGGGATGCCAGATTTCATCAAAACGCTTACTGGCTAAGGCTTGCAATAAAAAAGCCGGCAAGGATATTTTAAAAACAAACTGGCTTAAACCTTTTATATGCTCGGCTAAAATAAATTCGAATTTTACGCAGATAAATCCCAATAGAAGCAGCAGGCAAATCGGTAAAATTACACTTAAAACCACAACTGCTCCTTGTTGTTAAATCAACTTATTTCAGCTCAATCACTGCCATTTAAACCATTCAATTCTGGTTTTGAAAAGGTTTAAACAGTGATTTCAAACCATGCGGCTGACAGCGTAAATATTGCGGTGAAATTTCAATATGTGCATCCAAGGTCGCAGCAGCATGCCAAGGCCAACGAGGATCGTAAAGCATGGCACGGGCAAGACCAATGGCATCCGCCTGTCCTGTTTGTAAAAGATGTTCAGCTTGCGGCGCTTCAGTAATTAACCCTACGGCAATAACTGGAATCTGTACTGCCTGTTTAATTGCATGTGCAAATGGCACCTGATAATTGGCACCAATTTGAATCTGTTGCTGTGCATGCAAACCACCACTGGATACATGAATATAGACGGCACCCAACTGCTCCAAGGCTTTGGATAAACCGACCGAAGATTCAATATCCCAACTGTCTTTTCCATCTATCCAATCGGTCGCTGAGATACGCACCCCGACTGGATAATCCGCAGGTACTGCATTTTTTATGGCTTGCAGCACTTCAAGCGCCAAGCGAATCCGGTTTTCAAAACTGCCACCATATTCATCTGTTCGTGTATTAGAGAGAGGTGACATAAACTGATGCAACAGATAACCATGCGCTGCATGCACTTCAATTAAATCAAAACCTGCATCCACGGCACGCACGGCTGCATCAGCAAAGTCCTGAATTACTTTCTGGATTTCATCTTTAGTCAGCGCATGCGGTACATGTTCATGTTCCTGAAATGGAACCTCACTGGCAGAAACAGTTTGCCAACCATGTGCCTCTTCCGGCTTAAATTGACCTTTTCCATCCCACGGTTTATCGGTAGATGCTTTACGTCCTGCATGTGCCAGTTGAATAGCCATCGGCATGGGAGATAAAGATTTGACCTTGACCAATAACGCTTTCATCTGTGCACGTTGCAAGTCATTCCACAGGCCTAAATCGGCATAACTGATCCGCCCTTCGGGCTGAACCGCAGTGGCTTCAATAATACATAAGCCTGCACCCGACAAGGCATAGTTCGCCCATTGCTGTTCGTGCCAATACGTGACTTCCCCTTGTTCAGTTGCTGAATACTGACACATGGGTGCAATCACGATTTTATTATTGAGTTTTAATGTTCCAAAATTAATGTTTTCAAATAATAAAGCCACACTTTCTCTCCTTAAAATGCTTTAGTGACACTTAAACCTGCGCTCCAGTTCACACCATCCGCAGGTTCAAAGAAACGACCATTGCCATCATTAACAATGACTGAGCCTGCATACTCTTCATCAAATAAATTATCGACTCGTGCAAAAGTACGTACTTTCCAGTCTGCATTTTTCCAGACATAACCTACATTGGCACTGGTTACGCTATAGCTTGGCGCAACATCAGAATTAATGTCATCGACATATAATTTATCGATATAACGTACATCTACTCCGGCATTCCAGCCGGTTTCAGGCTGCCAAGCCAAGGCAACAAAAGCCTGATTTTTAGCAACACCCGGAATGTAATTTCCTTTCACCACCACCTTTGCAGGGTCAGTATTGGGAATATCTGAATCGAACGTAGCATCGATAAAGCTATAACTGGCCTGAGCAGTCAGATCACGCCATAGCTTTTTATTCCATGAGAGTTCCACACCTTGTCTTAGCGTTTTATCAGCATTGCGGAAAGTATTCCGTCCATTATTCGATTCACCCGATACGATGTCATCCTGAGTTTCACTTTGGAAAATGGCAGCAGTAAAATTACCGAAACGATTTTGAGATTTTAAGCCCAGTTCATAGTTATCGCTGGTCGCAGGGTTTAAGTCAAAGTTAATTCCCGATGTCGCCACTGTTGGATAAGCCATTTCGGTAAAAGTCGGGGTTTCAAAACCCTTGGCATAACTGATATAGGTCGAGAATTCTGGACTAATTTCCCAACTCAAGGCAGCAGAAGGTAAAAGTTTTTGATAATCCGTTTTCCCGCTGTCGTCACTGTTACCAGTAACAATGTAATGATCTTTAGATTCGTAATGGACATTGCTATAACGTAAGCCAGTATCTAAGGTCCAATTGGGTAAAAAATCCCAAGATGCTTGCAGGTAAGGATCTAAATTCCACAGGGTATTATTTTCATCCCGGCGTAAATTACCTTTTGTCCCGTAATTACCATTGCTATCAAAATTTTCATAACCTTGACGGTCTTCATCCATATAGTCAAAGGCCAACCCAGCAGTGAACCGGGTATTGGGCAATAAATCCTTACCTGTCCAACGTAAATCTGTACCGTAATAATCACGGCTAAAATCGATCACTCCACCTGCGTGACGCGGGTTTACTTGGGTTGAACTTGGGATAGATTGATATTGTACGACCTCACGTTGACCATAATAAGCCATCGCATTGATTTCATGCTGATCATTAATCGGTTTCGACCAAGTCAGACCAGTTTGAGTCTGATTAATTTCCTTACGTACATCAAACTGTTTTAAGAATGAGACTTGTTGTTTTGGATTTTCTTTCCATTGTGCTCGGGTCAAACCCTGAGGATCATCAGCATTAATATCCACATGATTCACAATCCAGTTCAGTTTTGAACCGTCATCTAAATCCCAGGTCAGTTTGGCATTGCTGAGAACTTTACGTGCTGCACTGTGGTCACGGTAACCATCAGTATCAAAATAAGAAGAACTCACCACATAACTCGGTTCATTGACTTTATCTGCCCCGCCTTGCAAGACAATATCCGCACGACCTTTATTATGACTCCCCCCCGAGTAGCCTAACTGGATAGAGTCACGACCTTCACCTTGTTTAGTTGTGGTTAAAATTGTCCCGCCAGAAGAATTGCCATACAGGGATGAAAATGGTCCACCCAAGACTTCAATATGCTCCAGACTGCTTAAGTCAATATTCGAGGTTTGCCCCTGACCATCAGGCATAGTTGCCGGAATACCATCAACATATAAACGTATGCCCCGTACCCCAAAAGTAGAACGCGCACCAAAGCCACGCATCGAGATTTGTAAATCCTGTGCGTAATTTTCACGGTTATTCAGTTGTAAGCCCGGTACACCTTTTAAGGTTTCCGATAAATTAACGCCCAGATTATTTTCATTATTGTTTTGATCAATTCGATATACCGAAGCCGGTGTTTGCAACCAAGCAGTATCGGTACGAGTGGCTTCAATTTTTATGGTAGGCAGTAAAACAGGTTCCGTAGAACCTGTTTCTGCATATAAGCTTTGGCAGATAGATGCCGTCAGGCAAAGTAAAGTCATATTGATGGACATCAGGTGATATTTACCTTGCATGGGGGCTCTCTATGTCATATTAAAATACTACTTTAGAGCTTAAACCAAGTACCAAGGCATCGTCCACGTTATTTGTAGCGCCTGGGTTAATAACATATTGAATATTCGGACGAAGCATTAACCATTTGGTTGGGTAATAGCTGTAGTTCAATTCAACATTGTATTCGGCACTGGCATTAAATGCAGGATTAGTGACACGGTCATTCACATGCACACGGTTTACACCCAGACCTAGAATGTCATTGGGTTGTGAATCCAGTAAACCAATATATTTCACACCGATTTGTTGTGAATTATCGACTTTATTGGTGGTACGGTCATGCCAGGTAAAGTTGGCAAAGCTATGCAAGCCCTGTTTGCCCGAACCTGTCGAAGTCAATTGCTGTTCTACAGCCAACCAGCCAGCATAAGTACGATCTTCGCCAACTGTGCCTTTAGCATAGGCAACATCATATTGATTCTTAGCTTCATCTGCCGTGTTGTATATACCACCTACCCGGTAGCTCCCCGGCAAACCATTCACAAATGATTTAGGTTGCCATACTACTTCTACAGGAATGGTTACCCCATCAGCATTGTCGGTATCCAGGTTCCATCCATGACGCTCCAAAGCATTTTCAGGGTTATATTCATAAACCCCCACTTGGGTAAATACTTCTGGAGTTACCTGATATTTCACACGACCACCCCATTGTGAAACAGGGGTATTCATCCAGATATTCCCTTGCCATTTACCCATTTGTGCTGCACAAAATGCGGTACTTTGGAAATCGCACGCCATCACGTTAAAGTCCATACCCAGACCTAAACGACCCACTTTGACACTCACGCCCTGATCTTTAAAATTCTTTTCAATCGACAATTCGCTTAAACGTGTCTTTTGGTTGCCACGACCAAAGTTTGCCTGAACATTGGCAAGTTGCGGTACCTCACCCTGTAAATCATCGACTGTGGTACTTTGTCCTTGACGTGCACTCACCGCAGCACGAATAGTCACCCCATCCCAGCCTGCAAGTTTTTCCATATCAAAAGTTGAGCCTAACCAGAACTGGCTCGCTACAGTCGGATCATTCCCATCATCACGACCACCATCGGCTAAATAGGCAACATCAGCAGCAATATTGGCATCAAATTTCACCCCTTGCCCAGCCAGTTCGGTACGTTTACCATTCCAGTCCCCCAACAAATACTGACCATTCGGGTCAAATGCTTCAGCAGCTTGAGTTTGGGTCATGGCAACCAGCATCAAGGCGGGTAATAAAGCTAGACTAAATTTATTCATGGAAAAACTCTAATATGAAGACGGTCTAAAACAAGCAATCAAGCTGAATGATGTTTATGTATTGCGTGAAAATTACCTAATTTTCAAATATTAATCTCATCATTTTTTTTATCCAAAACAAAACAAAAAGTTATAAATAAGATAAAATAAATAAAAATTAGTTTTTATATAATTAAATATATTAATATTTTTCAATACTTTAAATAACAACAAGCAGATTTTATAATAATCATAACGGCTACAAGTAAAAATATTAAATTAGACCAATTGATATATTTTTAATCAATTTATAAGGTTTATCTTTATGAGTTAAATCAGAGTTTTTCCCGATCTAATTCAAAATAAAAACTTGTATTCTGTGACTTGCAACCCGATATTAGCTTTATCTACTCACATTAAAATTCAATATGCCCGAATTACCTGAAGTTGAAACCACGAAAACCAGCTTGCTTCCTTTACTTGAGCAAAAAGTCTTAGGCGTTGAAGTACGTCAGTCTAGTTTGCGCTGGCCTATCCCTGAAGATATTCAAAAACTAACCGGGCAGAAGCTGCTTAAGCTAAGCCGACGTTCAAAATATATTCTGGCTGAATTTGAACATGACAGTATGCTTTGGCATTTGGGTATGTCTGGTAGTTTTCGCTTGTGTGAGAAAAACACTGAGCTGCGCAAACATGATCACTTGATTATTCAATTTGAAGATATCGAATTGCGTTATCATGACCCGCGCCGTTTCGGCTGCATTTTATGGCTAGATCCCAACTCGCAAAGCAAACTGATTGATACTTTAGGCCCTGAACCTTTAAGTGATGCCTTTAATGCGGATTATTTGGCTACCAAGTTTCAAAAGAAAAATGTCGGTGCCAAAGTGGCGATTATGGATAATCATATTGTGGTCGGCGTAGGCAATATTTACGCAACTGAGAGTTTGTTTAATCTCGGTATTCACCCTGCCCAGCCCGCTTCAAGTTTAAATCGCACGCAAATTGAAAAACTGGTCATCGAAATTAAACGTATTTTAAAACAAGCCATTGATTTAGGTGGCTCTACCCTGCGTGATTATAGTAATGCGATGGGTGAAAATGGTTATTTCCAGCAAACCTTGTTGGCATATGGGCGCGCCGGTGAAATGTGTATTAACTGCGAAACCACTTTAGAAAACTTAAAGCTTGGACAACGTGCCAGTGTATTTTGTCCGCAATGTCAGCCTTTAAAAAAAGTTAAAATAGCGAGCAAGACTCCATCGAAAGAGAATAAAGCATGAAATCTGCCATCGTCCGTCATATTTTAGTCAAAGATAAAGATTTGGCTGAACAGCTGAAAAAGAAAATTAAAGCCGGTGCAGATTTTGCCAAAATTGCCAAACAGCACTCCACCTGCCCCTCAGGTAAAAAAGGCGGTGAACTGGGTGAAATTAAAAAAGGTCAGTTGGTTGGCCCAATTGATAAAGCTGTTTTCACTTTAGCTGAACGTGAATTACATGGCCCCATCAAAAGTCAGTTTGGCTGGCATTTATTGGAAATTAAGTTTCGGATGGATTAGCAATCTATATTGCTCCTTCCTCCTTTCAGGAGGTGAGGAATATATTTCGCAAGGGAATGGAGGTCTGATTTACCATTATAGAAAACTCACCTCTCCCTAGTCCTCACTTGCGCGCGTTTTAAAGCAGTTCTTTAAAACTTGCTCAGGAGAAGGAATAAAGGCATAAAAAAACGGCGCATTTAGCGCCGTTTTTTATAAATAAAATTAAAGTTGTGGGCGTTTTTTCAATTCATCACGAATTTCACGCAGCAATTCAATATCAGCCGGCGTAGTTGGGGTTTCCTCTACCGGGCCTTCTTGTTTACGTAAACGGTTCATAAATTTAACCAGCAAGAATACGACCCAGGCCAAGATTAAGAAGTTAATTAAAATCGTTAAAAAGTTACCGTAAGTCAGGACGTTTACACCCGCCTTAGTTAAGGCATCTAAAGATTGTAAATTATCGGGGTTCTTTCCTAATACAAAGAATTTCTGTGTGAAATCTACACCACCACCGGTGATCACCGTGATTAAAGGCATAATAATGTCTTTAACCAATGAATCAATGATTTTACCAAAAGCACCACCAATGATGACACCAATGGCTAAATCCATCATATTGCCTTTGATGGCAAACTCTTTAAATTCTTGAATAATACTCATATCTTTTCTCCAGTTTATCTTTAAAGCATTATTTATTAATATATTTTGAGAACTGTCTGATCCAGTAATGCATTTATAACAGCTCATAATTCCCTTTAATTTACTCGGAATTATGTATGTTGAATATATTGAATTGCTAATTGTAAACAAAAAAAATGCTACCAATAAATTGATAGCATTTTTCCAATCATTTAAATCAGTTCAAACTGATTAAATCATTATTTACCAGAACGGTTACGTTTACGTTCGTTTTCAGTCAAGTAACGCTTACGGATACGAATTGACTTAGGAGTCACTTCAACTAATTCATCATCTTCAATGAATTCAAGTGCTTGTTCAAGCGTATATTCTACAGCAGGAACTAGCGTTAACGCTTCATCAGTACCAGATGCACGTACGTTTGTTAACTGTTTCGCTTTAGTTGGGTTAACTGTCATGTCGTCAGAACGTGAGTTAATACCAATGATCATACCTTCGTAAACTTCTAACTGAGGTTTAGCGAATAGACGACCACGGTCTTGCAGTGTGAACAATGCATAGCCAAGGCAAGTACCTTGAACCATAGAAATCAACACACCGTTTTGACGTTTCGCAACAGTACCTTGTTTCATTGGACCGTAATGCGAGAAGCTAGACGTCATGATACCCGTACCAGAAGTCATCGTTAAGAATTCTGAACGGAAACCAATCAAACCGCGTGAAGGAACAGTTGCTTCAATACGGATACGGCCTTTACCGTCAACTTCCATATTGGTCATTTCGCCTTTACGGTGACCCATTTGTTCCATTACAGAACCTTGGTGCTGTTCTTCAACGTCAAAAGTTACGTTTTCATACGGCTCTTGTTTAACGCCATCAACTTCTTTCAAGATTACTTGCGGACGAGATACACCCATCTCGAAGCCTTCACGGCGCATGTTTTCAATAAGAACTGAAAGGTGAAGTTCACCACGACCAGAAACTTTGAAACGGTCTGGAGAGTCAGTATCTTCAACACGTAAAGCTACGTTGTGAATCAATTCACGGTCAAGACGTTCACGGATGTTACGTGAAGTTACGAACTTACCTTCTTTACCAGCAAACGGTGAGTTGTTTACCTGGAAAGTCATAGTCACTGTAGGTTCATCTACAGACAATGGTGGTAAAGCTTCAACTGCTTTCGGATCACAAATGGTGTCAGAAATGTTAAGTGCATCGATACCCGTTACACAAACGATATCGCCTGCAGAAGCTTCTTCAACGTCAACACGATCTAGACCATGGTAACCCATGATTTTTAAGATACGACCGTTACGAGTTTTACCTTCTTTATCGATTACAGTTACAGGTGTGTTTAATTTCACTGAACCGCGTTGGATACGACCAACACCGATAACACCTACGAAGCTGTTATAGTCAAGTGAAGACACTTGCATTTGGAATGGACCATCAACGTCAACTGCTGGTGGTTCAACGATGTCTACGATTGTTTGGAACAGTGGAGTCATGTCGTCAGCAAGTTCTTCTGGAGAAGGACCAGCAACACCACGAAGACCAGATGCATAAACAATTGGGAAGTCTAACTGTTCGTCAGAACCACCCAGGTTGTCGAACAAGTCGAATACTTGGTCAATTACCCAATCAGGACGTGCGCTTGGCTTGTCAACTTTATTGATAATCACGATTGGTTTCAAACCACGTGCGAACGCTTTTTGCGTTACGAAACGAGTTTGTGGCATTGGACCTTCTTGTGAATCGACAAGAAGCAATACACAGTCAACCATCGACATTACACGTTCAACTTCACCACCGAAGTCGGCGTGTCCCGGGGTGTCCACGATGTTAATGCGGTATTCAGTGTTTGTACGCGCATCAGTCCATTTAATTGCAGTGTTTTTTGCAAGAATGGTAATACCACGTTCAGACTCGATAGCGCCCGAATCCATGACACGTTCGATCTCGCCCGCGCGATCGCCAAGAGCACCTGATTGCTGTAAAAGTTTGTCTACAAGAGTCGTTTTACCATGATCGACGTGCGCAATGATGGCAATGTTACGGAGAGTTTTAATATCTGACATGTATAATTCGATACGTATTAAATTTGAGGGCAAATTATACAGAAAAATACAAAGTTTTAGTAGTGACAGTTCATTCACAGTTACAAGTTTTTTTGACAAATCGGGCTTTTTTTCATTTGTAATGTCCTGTAACTCGATTAGAATAACGGCAAATTGCTGCTGTACCTTTCTACATGTCTGATTTAAATAACGCTCCCAAGCAACAAGATCGCCTTGATTTGGTCTATGGATTGAACGATCGTCCCCAACCCTTCATCGCTTTTTTAGCTGCACTGCAACATCTACTTGCAATTATTGTCCCGATTGTCACGCCTGGTTTGCTGATTTGTTTAGCGCTCGGTGTTTCAAAAGAAGACACCAACATGATTCTTTCGATGTCCTTGGTGATCTCGGGTATTGCGACCTTCCTGCAATGTAAAAAAGTCGGTCCTTTTGGTGCAGGCTTACTCATTGTTCAAGGCACCAGCTTTAACTTTATTGGTCCAATTATTGGTATCGGTTCAGCTATGGTTGCTGTCGGCACCCCTGTTGAAGCAGTGATGGCTTCTATTTTTGGTGTAGTGATTGCTGGCTCATTTATTGAGATGGGCGTTTCGCGTATTTTACCTTGGGTAAAACGCCTGATCACTCCCCTTGTTACAGGTATTGTGGTACTGCTGATTGGTTTGACCTTAATTAAAGAAGGTTTAATCAGTATGGGTGGTGGTTATCAGGCCATGGGCGATAAAACCTTTGCCAATGCCGACAACCTGATCATGTCATGTACAGTACTGGCAATCATCATCATTCTGAACCGTGTACGTATTACCTGGGTAAAAAGCTCGGCGATTCTGATAGCCTTAATTATTGGTTATGCACTTGCCGGCTTTATGGGACACCTTGATTTTTCAGGCTTGAAAGATGCACCGATTGTGCAAATTCCGACCCCGATGCACTTTGGTTTAAGCTTCTCTTGGAGCTTGTTTATTCCAATGGCATTCATTTATCTGGTGACGTCGCTAGAAGCGATTGGTGATATCACCGCAACTTCTAAAATTTCGAATCAACCTGTAGATGGTCCTACATGGATGGAACGTATTAAAGGTGGTGTACTGGTCAATGGGGCTAACTCATTCCTTGCAGGTATTTTTAACACTTTCCCAAGTTCTGTGTTTGCTCAAAATAACGGTGTGATTCAATTAACGGGTGTTGCCAGCCGTTATGTCGGCATCTGGATTGCAGCTCTGCTGGTGATTCTTGGCTTGCTTCCTGCAGTTGCCGGTGTCATTCAAGCAGTTCCTCAAGCGGTGCTGGGTGGCGCGGTTATGGTGATGTTTGGTGCTGTTGCTGCCTCTGGTATTAACATCCTTTCAGGAGTGCATCTTGACCGCCGTGCATTATTGATTATTGCCATTTCGCTTGCACTCGGTTTAGGTGTTGCACAAGTGCCACAAATTCTGGAACATTTACCTGAATTATTCCGTAACATCTTCAGTTCTGGTGTT
>JBLZXS010000346.1:0-5420 GCA_050285325.1 Acinetobacter sp. | reverse complement strand
CAGCTACAGTTTTTAATAAAATCATATTGGTTTTTAAGGCATTGACTTGATCTAAAAATTGTCCTAGTTTTTGATCAAAAATTTGATTATTCGGACTAACCATGTCAGTTAAATCGAAACGGATAAAACTGCTACGTTGCTTATAAGGCGCACGTGCAAAAGTTAGAAAATCCACCATCTCCGCGTGAAGTGTTTCAGGCGTTGGATTATTCATCACAAGAGCACGTTGATATGTTTTACCTGCATCTGCAAGCGTAGACATGCTACCCAAGCTAAAAGACATAGGCAGCCCTGCTTTTACAGCAAGTTGTTCACTTTCTTTCGTCACTGCACCGTAGGGCCAAAAAACTGCTAAGGTATTGATACCCAATTGAAAGTCTAAATTTTTTTTAGATTCTTTTAAATCTGCAATGACTCGTTTTTGATAAGCTTGATCAGACTCGTATTTTTTAACTTTGGGTAGATATTCGCGGGTTATTGCAGCAGGCTGCATATTTTTTTGCGGATTGGCAAGAATACCTTTATGCATATTGTCAGAGTGTGAAGCAAACTCAACTAAGCCTGATTCTTGCATTTCACGCATTTGATCCCAGTTCATCAAATTATTTTCGCCATAGGCAGTATACGCATCCTTTGTATTGCCATTAATCCAACTGGTTGGAATTGCAAACACGGCTGGAAGATTATATTGCTTCAATAAAGGAAAAACCCGGGTATAACTACTTAATGCACCATCATCAAAGGTTAATAATACCGATTTAGGAGGTAACCTTTTTTTATTTTGACGAGCTTGCCATATATCTTCTAAGCGAATGGGATTCCAGCCCTCTCGCTTAAGCCAAGCAAAATATTGCGCTAAATTTTTAGTACTAATCGCATAGATATCTTGATCTCCTATTCGCGCCACATCATCTCGTACATCATGAAAAGTAAGCGTAACAAACAGGTTATCTGGTATTTCTATTGCAGACCTAGTTTGATTTTGAGCCATACTCACGTTAGGAATTGCCAAAACACCTGTCAGCATTAATCCAAATATTTGTTTTGCTATTTGCTTCATTAAAAACGCCCCTCAAAACCAACAACCCCATATGTTCTCTTTTCATCTTCACCGTCATAAGGATGTGTTCCCCACCCAATGCCATAGTTCAGACTCCATGTTCGATAAATTTTCCAGTCATGTTGATAGAACACGTTATAAATCGGTTTTGAGGAAAATCCATCTTGCCCAAAAGTTCCGATAGTTGCTTGAAAACGTTGTTTAAAATTTTGATCATAACTGCGCCAAGTCATCCAATCATGTTGCAAAGTCAGTTCAGCACTATAACTTTCTTCAGGATTGAAATAGTCAACTTGAACATTATCGTTTTGACCGTAATACCCCCCTAAAGTCAGACTAGTAATATGATGAGGGGACTGAAAAATCTGCTGTTTAAAGTAAGGGGAAATTTCCTGGCGGATATTCCCATCATCAATATCAGTTATTTGATATGTCACTCCCGCTTCACGAGATTCATTTTCCTGCCAATTAATAGCAACGCTATAAGACTGACCTTCATTACCATTTTGAATGGCTTGTAATGGAATATTGGCCTGGCTGTTAAAACCCAACATATACTGCCAATGGTCATTCAACCATTGTGACCAATCCAGTTGCACACCAAAACGATCATCTTGATCATCAATACTTTGAGAAAAGAGAATATTCGCAGCTTTACGACGTGATGCCCATTCAAGCCCCAGCCCTAAGCGTTGATCATCAATTTTACCTTCTGAATAATCAGCAGAACGAATGCGATGATCGATATAAGTACGATAGTTGTCGTAAAACCAAGGACTATTAATGCGTGTTATGTTTTCATGTTCTTGGCTCCCCTTTAAACGATTGAGCAAGGCGGAATTATCAGATTTACTCTCTGAAAAAGTACTCTGATGTTGAATAGATGCATGATTTCTATCATCAAGTTCTTTTTTACTTTTTATGACCGCTGTATCTTCTGGCATATTTTCCATAAGATAAGCATTCAAGGTACGCCATCCTTGAATATCACCTAATGCTTGCCTGTTCTGTAAATGATTAACTCGAACACCTGGATCAACTGGTTCAACACCATCCCATTGTGCCAATGTCCATTCTGAATGCTGTGGTTTTTCACGCCACCGTTGAATGAGTGCAAGATGATTTTGATAAACCACATTATTTGGCGCTTTTGCAACCAACTCTTCAAAATGTTGTTCTGCTTTAGCATCCTCATTACGATACGCATAATTGAGACCGACCAATCCTAAATATTCAGTACGGTCATCATGAGTCACTTTATCGACTCCTTTTGCATTACTGTATTGAAAAGTAGGTAATAATTTGTCCATATCCAAGAGTAATTGGTTGGCTTCTTTAAATTTTTCTTGTTCAATTAAAGAGTAATAAATACCGGAATAAACATCAAAATTAGGATAATTTTTTTCTTTCAGCAAACTCTTATATTGCACTTCAGCCAATTTAGGTTGTCGAGTTTTTAAATATGCATTCGCGATCGAATGACGCACATACGCAGGCATCTGCTCAATCGGCAACCCAATTTTTGGAATTTGTTCAAAGACTTTTTGAGACCTATTTCTTTCATTTAATACATAAATATATTCATAATAAAATTTACGCTTAATATTTACATCAGGAGGCAAAGTAGTTTCAAACTTTTCCATATCAGCAATAACGAGATCAAGTTGTTTATAAGCAACTTTGCCCCGGTCGCGATACATTGAAAGTTTGTAATACTCCACTGCATTTTGAATGCGCTGGGTAAATTCATTAATTTGTATATAAGTTCGAAGTTGGGGATTTTTTGTTAGTAATTCATTCTTTTGAATATACTGATCAGCTTTAGAATAATTCGCATTTACCATCAGTGCCAATGCATACTGTTCTTGCGAACTCATATTTTGATTTTTTTCAACGGCTAGGCTAGCTGCTTGTAATTCTTCAACTGGCATATCTAAAATTCGATATGTATAAGCGAGCTGTGCTAAATAATCTGCTTCCACATAATTAATATCAATCTGAGACAGGGTTTTTTTTGCTTCAGCTTTTTTACCCGCTTCTGCCTGTAATACTCCTATCCACACAGTCCATATTTGATTTTGATCAGTTTCAGCGAATTTTTTTGCCCATTGTTCTGCTAATTCAAATTGTTTTAAATCACGCAAAGCTTTAATAACATTTACTTTTGCATATCCTGGAAATTGTTTATTCTGTATCCCAGAAAGATATTTAATATCTTTTTCAGTAAATTTTTGATTTTCATATGCCATTACCACAAAGTCAGCAATCAGCTTCTGATTATTGGGTTGAAGCACCAATAATTGCCTGAATTTTTTTAAACCTGCATCCACCTGCCCCTGCTTAATCAAACTCACCGTTGCTTCACGTTGCGGATCAACTGTATCTCTATATAATAATTCTGCATGCAGAAATGTAGAAAACAGTAAAGTGCCACAAGAGAGTGTAAGTATATTTAATTTAGAATTAATTTTATTCATATTTAAAATATTCATCATTCATTGTTATTAATTGTTGCAATCCAATAAACAATACCCTCAAACCTAATCATATCAACCCTTTTTTGTGTTTCATTTTGTGTTTTTATCTATTAATATGACACATATCACTTTATAATAATCGTGAAAAATATTTATAATTATATTTTTTCTATGAGTGTAGTTCTTTATAAATAATAGTACAGTTTATTTCCGTTTATTAATTGAACAATTTTTAAATATCTAAAAGCCTTATTTCAAAATAAAATTATTTACCTTAATTTTAATAAATATACCCTAATAAAAAAGCCCTCAAATGAGAGCTGTTTTATTTTTTCCAAAAATTAAGCCAAACTGATGTCTTTCAATACTTGAAGCATGGTCGAACCCAATTCTGCTGGACTACGGGTATACGCCATACCCGCTTTTTCAAACGCTGCAAATTTTTCTTCTGCTGTTCCTTTACCGCCAGAGATAATCGCACCAGCATGTCCCATACGCTTACCTTTTGGCGCTGTCACACCTGCGATATAACCCACGACTGGCTTGGTCACATTAGACTGAATATATTCAGCCGCTTCTTCTTCTGCCGTACCACCAATTTCACCGATCATAATGATGGCTTCAGTTTGCGGGTCTTCCTGGAACAGTTTTAAGCAGTCAATTTGGTTCATGCCCGGAATTGGATCTCCCCCAATACCGATACAAGTCGACTGGCCTAAACCCAACTTCGTGGTTTGCGCCACAGCTTCATAAGTCAAGGTTCCTGAACGCGAAATGATGCCAATTTTACCTGGCTGATGAATATGTCCTGGCATAATCCCGATTTTACATTCACCCGGTGTAATGATGCCCGGACAGTTTGGCCCGATTAAACGCGCATTATTACCGTAGGTTTCAAGGTAACGTTTGGCTTTTAACATATCTAATGTGGGTACGCCTTCAGTAATGACTACAATTAAGCCAATACCTGAATCTACAGCCTCGATAATAGAATCTAAAACAAAAGGTGCGGGTACATAAATTACAGAAGCATCGGCATCCGTTTCTTTTACCGCTTCATTCATGGTGTTAAATACAGGAAGACTTAAATGCGATTGTCCACCTTTACCAGGAGTTACCCCGCCCACCACTTTCGTGCCATAAGCAATGGCTTGTTCAGAATGAAAAGTTCCGTTTTTACCTGTGAAGCCTTGTACCAATACTTTGGTGTCTTTATTAACTAATACGCTCATGATTGATACTCCCTTACGCTTTCACTGCAGCAACAATTTTCTCTGCGGCATCAGCCAACCCATTCGCAGAAATTAATTTCAAACCTGATTCATCAAGTAATTTTGCCCCCAACTCTGAATTATTGCCTTCCAAGCGCACAACTACAGGTACGGTGACATGTACTTCCTGAACTGCTGCAATAATTGCCTCTGCAATCATGTCGCAACGCACAATCCCGCCAAAGATATTGATCAACACACCTTGTACAGAAGAGTCGGAAAGGATGATTTTAAAAGCTTCAATAACGCGGTCTTTGGTTGCACCACCACCAACATCAAGGAAGTTTGCAGGCTGACCACCATATAATTTGATGATATCCATAGTGGCCATAGCTAGACCAGCGCCATTGACCATACAACCAATGTTACCTTCTAGGGCTACATAATTCAGATCATGTTCTGAAGCTTTTAATTCACGCTCATTTTCCTGAGACTTATCGCGCATCGCTGCAATTTCAGGTAAGCGATAAAGTGCGTTTGAATCGATCCCCACTTTGGCGTCAACACACAGGATATCGCCATTTTCTCGAACTGAAAGTGGATTGATTTCAAACAAGGCAAAGTCATTTTCAATAAATGCCTGATAAGCCGCAGTCATCACTTTTACAAATT
>JBLZXS010000345.1:0-10096 GCA_050285325.1 Acinetobacter sp. | reverse complement strand
TGGCAGGGGCGGCTGGATTCGAACCAACGGATGCCGAGATCAAAACCCGGTGCCTTACCACTTGGCGACGCCCCTATCATATAACTTGGAAATGACGTAATGGTGATTCATTTAAACTATTGACCAAGTAAGCTTTACAAGGTGAATGAGTCAAAATCTCATCAATATTCATATCAAAAGTTACTTCAGTAAAAACACAAGCACCTGTACCTGTAAGTTTTGCAATACCGAACTGGTCTAAATACTGCATCGCTTCATTAACTTCAGGATATAAGCTTCTTGCCAGAGGCTCAAAGTTATTTCCAAAGTTAAATGGCTTTAACCGATAGGCGCAAAATGTAGAGGTCTTCGTGTTTCTTGTCAATGTTTTTTGTGAAAAAAGCAGTTGAGTGCTGATAAAACAGTCAGGTTTGAGCACAATGTATTTTTTTTGTTCTAAGTCTATGAATGTTAAGTGTTCACCAATGCCTTCAGCCCATGCATTACGACCATGAACAAAAATTGGAACGTCAGCACCAAGTTTAACCCCGAGATCTGCCAATTGTTCAATACTTAGACCGCACTGCCACAACTGATTGACCACAATCAGGGTGGTGGCCGCATTGGAGGAGCCACCTCCGAGTCCTGCGCCCATCGGAATGTTCTTTTCAATTGCAATAGAAAGCCCGGTAAGTTTTTGGGCATAAGGTTTTAAAATCTGTGTGGCTTTGTAGATTAGATTCTGTTCTAGATCGACACTGCTCAAACCCTTAATTGAAATTGTGGGATCATCCATTTGGGTGAATTCCAGCCAGTCGGTTAAATCAATCAGTTGAAAAATACTCTGCAATTCATGATAGCCATTGTCACGGCGACCGGTGATATGCAAAAAAAGATTGAGCTTGGCAGGAGAGGGAACACGAATCATAGCGTTTTAGACTTTTGCAGATTTAACGATTTTGAATAACCATTGTAATACGGTTTTCCTGACCTGATTCAAGTGTTTGCTTTAAAATTAATTTATTCGGCAATTGCGCTTGATTGTTATAGCTGAGGTCAACTGTCCAGCCATCTTCAAGAAATTGAATTGGACGATTGTTTTCATCTTTATTGATTTTTGCTTGCGTGGTTGCAGGCTTGGCTTGAACCCAGTCTACCAGATGAGTAATAGGAGCTTGCCAACCGGTTGCGCGTTGCAGTAATTCTTCTGGCGTTTCAGCTTCAATCAGACCGGTTTTGGCACTGTTTAGACTGACTTCACCGGGCTTGCCTGAGATCTGTGTTTTACCAACCCCTAAAATTCCGCTTAATTCGATGTCAAATTCATCCTGCTGCTGTACCCAGGTGAAAAATGCACTGCCAGATTGCCCAGGAGTTTTTACCCCAATTTTACCTTGCAGATTAAAATTGTTTGCAGCTTCTGGCGTTTGAGAAACGCTAGGTGCTTGAGGCTGGGTATATTGCTGGCAACCGCTTAGGATCAGTGTGCTTGTAGCAATCAGGGTTAAGCTGAATTTTGAAAAAATACGCATAAAGATCATTAACTCTTTTTCATGTTTGGCGGTAACAATAACGATTTCAATTGCTCTAATTGCGGATCATTGGGATGTTTTTTTTGTAATTGTTGTAACACATGATTAAATTTTGTCAGATTACCTTGCATATACAATGCTTTTGCATAGCGCACACCAATTTTGACACTTTGGCTAATCTCATATGCTTTTTCTAAAACCACAGCAGAGGTTTTAAAGTCATTCTGTAAAAAGGTGATATAGCCGAGCGTATCTAAAATTGAAGCTTGTTCGGGCGCAAACTCCAAGGCATGTTCAACGTACTGCCGGGCTTCATCTAAACGTCTGTTTTGTAATGCCAGAGTATAGGCATAAGCATTCAGGTAGGTGGGACTGTTGGGTTCAATTTCTAATAATTTTTTCAATAATTTATCAAGCTTATCCTGATCTTGATACGCGTCAAGAAGTAGTACCTCTGAATAGATCAGTTCAGGATCATCTGGAACGTTTTTGATGGCTTCATCGAGTAAGCGTAGTGCTGCTTTTTTATTGCCCATACGTTTTAAAATATCGGCCTGAGCTTGATATAAAAAACTGGCATGCTGCGGGTAGTTCACCCGTTCCTGGGTTAAAAAGCGTAATGCATCGCTGAGTTTATCTTGTTCCGTGAAAATATTAACCATATTACGACGCGAAACAGTGTATAGGCTGCCATCCACCAAACGGTAATAGGCTTTTGCAGTTTCAAAATGTTGCTTTCTTTCGGCATTTACGGCCAGATAATAATAGGCTTCATTTTGATACTGATTAGAATATCGCAGTCCAACTAAAAATTTTTCCGCTTTTTCATATTCTTCTAAATCGATACTGGTTAAGCCTGCTATAAACAGGGCTTCTTCTTCATGGGGCCATTTTTTGAGAATGTTTTCCAGTTTATTGAGTGCTTTTTCTGATTCGTTTAATTTAATCAAGTACTTAACTTCAGCTAAGCGAACTTCTAAATTGGATTTGTGTTGACGACTGGCCTTGTCATACCACTTTAATGTTTCTTCATCATTGCCTAAAGCCCCGAGCAAATTGGCTTTCATTAGAATAAAGCCGGTCACCTTGGGACGTTTTTTAAGCGCACGATTAATTGTGATCAGGGCTTGCTCAAGCTCTCCATTTTGCGCTTCTAAGCCTGCAATTAAAATCAATACAGAGGGGTTGTTGCTCTCTTTACTGCTGCGTAGGGCGTCGAGTAAGATTTCTCGATCTTCAAGTTCTTCTGGTGAAATGCCGACCAGGATCTTTTCTAAATCTGCATTCGGGTCAATTTTTAAAATTTTATCGAGTGTTTCCGATGCCAGTTCATACTCGTGCGATTTCAGTGCAATATGGGAAAGATAAAATAAAGCGGGAACGTCAGTCGGTTCCTGAACCACCCAATGGGTGGCAATATCCAGCGCCGCTTTCAAGTCATTTTGTTCCAGGGCAACATTCAAAGCGCGCTGTTTCACTGTGGTTGAATTGCTTTTAATTGCAAGCACAGTGTAGTTATGTAATGCTGTGGGGATGTCATGATAGGTCAGGGCAAATTCAGCAATCATGCTTTGTTTTATGGCATTATAGTTTGAATTGGCATGATAAATTTCTCCAGATGCTCTAAGATGAGCACTGGAAGCCATGCTACCCACAAGTAAGAATGTGGTAGAATATTGCTTAATTGTCGCGCCGCTTATACGGCTATTTGTTTGACGCAATTTTTCTTGATCCAAGTAATGCTTTTTATGACACCAATATTGCACAATAGCATAAATTTAGCGAAATGATGATCTGATATGTCTTTCTTTGCATTGGGTGTCAACCATCAAACCGCTTCTGTAGAACTGCGTGAACAGATTGCATTTAACCCTGAAAAGTTAACGCAATTGCTTGCTGAGCAAAGCCAAAACCATGACCTGAATGATATGGTGGTGGTTTCTACATGTAACCGTACAGAAGTTTATGCCATGTCTGATAATGCAGACATGGTAATGAATTGGCTCGCCCAGGCAAATGGCCTAGATGCTAAACAATTGTTTAATCATGTATATCGCTATGAAAATGCACAGGCGGTAACCCATCTGATGCGGGTTGCCAGTGGACTCGATTCCTTAATGCTGGGTGAACCGCAAATTTTAGGTCAGGTGAAATCTGCACTTTCTCTCGCCAAAGATGCACATACTGTTTCTCCAAATTTAAACCGAATTTTTGAATATGCCTTTTACGCAGCCAAGCGTGTTCGCTCGGAAACTGCAGTCGGTAGTCATGCGGTTTCGATGGGTTATGCCGTTGCACAGCTTGCACTTCAAGTCTTTAGCAAGCCTGAACAGCTGACAGTAATGGTGGTTGCAGCAGGTGAAATGAACAGTTTGGTGGCAAAGCACTTGGCTGAAATGGGCGTGGGAAAAGTGCTGATTTGCAATCGGACACGTGATCGCGCTGAAACCCTTGCCCAAGAAATTGCACACCGTGTTGATGTTGAAATTATCGACTTTTCCGAGCTGGCTGCAAATTTACATCGAGCAGATGTGATTTCCAGCTGTACCGGAAGTTTGCATCAAGTCATTCACTTTGCAGATGTTAAAGCGGCACTGAAAAAACGTCGCTATCAACAAATGCTGTTGGTAGATTTGGCCGTTCCACGTGATATCGACCCAAAAGTTGAATCATTAGATGGCGTCTATTTATATGGCGTTGATGATTTGCAAAGTGTGATTAATGACAATCTGGCTCAACGTCGCCAGGCGGCTGTTGAAGCAGAAGTGATGGTCAATCAGTTAGCCACAGAGTTACTGACGCAGCAAAAAATTAACAATGCCGGGAATACCATTCACGCTTACCGTGAACAGGGCCAGACATTAAGACAAGAAGAGTTGGCCTTGGCGATGGCTCGAATCCAGAGTGGCGAAAATGCCGAACAGGTGCTGCAAGAATTTTCCCACCGTTTAACCCAAAAACTACTCCATCCAACTTCTATTTTATTGCGTCAGGCAGCCAAAGCTGAAGATCCAAGTTGTTTTGAATGGATGCGTGATGATTTAGAAGAAATCTTTGCAACACGACGTAAAACCAAACGCGATAAATAACACATTCAGTTTTAGTTTTTGATTATTCATCGATTAAAGTTAGTGAGCGTTTACGGTCAATTTCATAAATGCGCTGTTTTAGATTGCGCATTTCCGCAATGCTGCTAAATTTCTTGGATTTTATTTTTTGTTGCAGGCATTGATATTGCAATTTAATCGAAAAATCTTCAGCCAGTTTGTCTGCTTGTTCCGGCGATGAGGTGTAATCACTGACATTGCTTTGTACTAAGATATGCTGCAAGTCATGATGATAGTTTGCACATGCACCTAAGACATAATATTGCGATAATTCAGTGTCATCCGGTAATTCATCAAAAATTGTATTGAAGATATTTAAAATTTTAAACAGCAATTGATGCTGCGGAATCAAGGCGCGTAGCGGTTCAAAATGAATATACAGATAAGGGTGATTCATCAAAATCGCAATCACATATTCTTCTGCGTCAATTTTGGTGCTAAAGCTTAAAGAAGCATCATTGTTAACTTGTGGTTGCCATTTGCGGCTATAACCGAGCTTTTCACGGAAATATTGCTGTAATAAATAGCGATAAGAACCATGTTTAGGTAACAATTCAGTCAGCTGTTTTAACTCACCCATGACCTGACTTTTACCTTCAGGCGATGTACTGTTATGGTTTTGAGTTAAATGCGCAAAAATAAATTCGGATAATAAAGGTGCGGCTTGTAACATCCGTTGAAAGCTTTCTAAGCCTTCACGGCGAATCAGTGAATCAGGATCGTGATCATTCGGTAAAACAAAGAACTTGAGTTCGCGACCATCATTCAGTAAAGGCAGGGCAATTTCTAAAGTGCGACGAGCTGCTTTTTGTCCGGCTGCATCACCGTCGAATGCCACGGTAATACGATTATTTTGCTTAAATAAAATAGTCAGATGGTCGGTATTACTGGCCGTACCCAAGGTCGCCACCGCACCGAAAACGCCATATTGCTGCAAGGCAATGACATCCATATAACCTTCAACCATCAACCAGTCTTGCGCTTTTTGTTTGCGTCCTTCATATAAGCCATAAAGGAGCTGATTTTTATGAAAGACCTCAGAATCTGGAGAGTTGATGTATTTAGGTTTGATTTCGTCATTTAAAGCACGACCACCAAAGCCCACCACACGACCTTTAGGATCGCGAATTGGAAAAATGACCCGATCGCGCAACAGATCAAAATCACGACCTTTATCACTGGTGCGGATTAAACCTAGTTGTCTTAAGCCTTCAATATCGTAGGGAAAAGCTTTTTCAAGATGTTGCCAGTCTTCAGGCGCATAACCTAAACGCCAATACTGAATGGTTTCCGCAGTTAAGCCACGCTGTTTGAAGTATTGTAGTGCAGTCTGACTATGCGGTAGCTGTTGTTCATAATAGAGTGCAATATTTTCCAGTAAATCGTATAAGTTGCCGTCTTGAGGAATATCTTCAAATTGCGCTGTAGTTTGATCAAACGCTGCAAATGGATCATTGCCATAAAACGCATCCTCTTGCATTTGAAATTCAGCAAAAGGGTCGTGATCAATTGCTACCGGTGCTGGGTCATTAGAGTGTTGTGATAAATTCGCTGAAACATTTTGAGTATTTGGTTCAGTTTTTTTCGCAACAGGCTTAGGCTTGGCTGCTTCACGTTTGTATTTGAGTTTATTTGAATCGTGATTATCTTTAGGAAGTTCAATGCCAGTTCGGCTAGACAGATCTTTCATCACATCGACAAAATTACGACCGTCGATGTCCATCAAAAAGCGGATGGCATTACCGTTGGCCTGGCAACCGAAGCAATGAAAATACTGTTTATCCCGATAAACATGGAACGAAGGCGATTTTTCCTGATGAAAAGGGCAACAACCTGAATAGGTGCGACCGGTTTTCTTAAGTTTCACGCGCTGACCAATCAGATCGACAATATCAGTGCGATCCAGGATTTGATCAATCGTGTGTTGAGGAATAGCCATAGGTATGCAATCGGGTTGTGATCTATCTAAATGACTGACAAATACGCTGTCAGAATTTACGCAAGTTAAAAGTGCGTCGTAGGTTAAAAGTTAATTTGTATACCTTTTGCGCAAAATGATCAATATGACGCATTCAAATAACAAAAGGGCAAGTATGATAACTTGCCCTTCATGAAAATGCGACTGATAAGCCAAGCTTATTCTGATGCAGGTGTTTCTGCAGGTATTTCTTCTGGAGACTGTTCTGGTGCAGCAGGAATACTGTTCTCTTTTTTAGGACGATCCAGCAAGCCAAAACTGATGCGGTTAGTGAAACTGCGTTTTTCAGCATCTTCAGTGTTTTGTTGTTGCTCTGCATCAGTGGTGCTTTGGGCTTCACGTCCCAATACACCTAACGTTGCCCGGTTAATCCAGCTGCCTTCACTGCGTGCAGCACGCAGATTTACCGTACCATCCGCTTTAACCAGATTTGGATAGTTCAGCTTTAACACTTCAATGTATTGCTGTGAAGTTTGCTTGTCACCTAGCTTGTCATACCCATAGGCAATCGTAGCTAAAGCTTCAGGCACTTGTGGGGTTTGAGGGTAATGCTCAACCACCCATTGAGAGCGTTCCACTGCCGCTAACCAAGCTTTACGTTTGATATTAAAACGCGCTGCATTCATCTCGGCTTCAGCCAACTCGGTGCCAATAAACTTCATACGCTGGGCTGCATCGACTGCATAGGTGCTGGATGGGAAGCGACGAATAAAATCGACAAAATTTTGATAAGCGACTTTTAAATAGCTGACATCACGATGGGCCTGCTTTAATGAGGTATAGCGCAATAAACCATCATAGTTTTGTTCCATATTCGCGACACCGCGAACATAGTAGGCATAGTCCACATTGGGGTGTTGTGGATTTAAACGAATAAAACGTTCGGCAAGGGCAATTGCACCTTCATAATCTTTTTGTTGAAATTTTACGTACAACAATTCTAATTGTGCCTGTTGCGCATAGTTACCTGTAGGGTAGTAGGTATCTAAGGCTTCAAGGTGTTTAGCCGCGTCTGTATATTGACCACTTTTAAGGGCTTTTTCAGCTTTTTGAATATACACCTGCTCGCTAGACTGGGGTCCGGTGTCCACAACTTCTTTCTTTGGATTACTGCTACAGCCCACTATTGCCGACGCAACGCCTAAAGATAAAACAAGCATTGTCATTTTATAACGTGGTAACGACATAAAAATTCCTCTGTTAATACGGGCAATGAGCTACAATTGCACTATTAAACCACTTTTGTCTGAATGAGCAAATGAGTCAAGCACAATCTTCCAATTCTAATTTCCCTGAAACTGATTTCAATTTACTTGAAGATTCTGAGGATGCAGATAACCATACTTCAGACTCAACTGCAACACGTTTATCGTTGCAATTTCAATTGGATGAAAGCTATTTGGGGCAACGTATCGACCAAGTCGCCGCTCTGGTTTGGAGTGATTTTTCTCGTGAAAAACTGAAACAGTGGCTGAAAGAAGGGCATTTGTTGGTAAATGGTAACACTGTCAAACCGAAGTACAAATGTGAAGGAAATGAGCTTTTAACTCTAAATGTAGAGTTGGAAGTGCAAACCAAAAGCCTGCCTGAAGATATTCCGTTGAATATCGTGTATGAAGATGACGACATTATTGTTGTGAACAAACCGGTCGGTATGGTGGTTCATCCAGGTGCGGGCAATAGTTCGGGAACCTTGGTGAATGCCTTGTTACATCATTATCCGAAATCGGCTGAGTTGACCCGTGCCGGCCTGGTACATCGTATTGATAAAGACACCAGCGGTTTGCTGGTGGTTGCGAAAAATCTGGAAGCACAATTTGCTTTAAGCAAGCAATTGGCCAAGAAAACCGTTTACCGCGTATATGACCTGGTGGTTTACGGCAATATTATTGCAGGTGGCACCATTGATGAACCGATTAAACGCCATCCTGTTGATCGCGTGAAAATGACTATTTTACCGGGCGGTAAGGATGCGGTAACCCATTACAATGTGAAAGAACGTTTTCAGCATTTCACTCGTGTTGAAGCGCGTTTGGAAACCGGCCGTACCCATCAAATTCGTGTGCATTTTAGTTATTTGGGATATGGTCTGGTCGGTGATCCGGTTTATATGAATCGTGTTCGTGTTCCTGCAGGTGCTTCTGAATTGCTGGGTGACACCTTGCGTGGCTTTAAACGTCAGGCATTACATGCATCGAAACTTGGCTTGGTTCATCCACGTTCAGGTGAAGACATGATGTTTGAAGCACCGTGGGCAGATGACTTTGCTCAACTGGTTGAAGTGTTACGTAGCGAAAACAAAGCTTACTAAGCTATTTTATCGCGCTTGCTATGAATCATAAGGAAAGAGACATGCAATTTGTTCAAGGACTTCCACAAGGCGTATTTGTTGGGCAGACACGAGTGCATCATCAAAAAACTCAACCCTCTGTGCAACCTGAACTTGCTGGATTTAACTTGGCATTGCATGTTCATGATGATGCAAAACGGGTACAGCAGCACCGTATGGCATTGCTTGAAGAGTTTGCTGAATTCGGTGTCGATAAAGTCACCTGGATGACCCAAACGCACAGTACCATTTGTCATCGCATCAATGAAGAAATTCCTTTTCAGGCACTGGAAGGCGATGGTCTGGTCACCCAGCGTAAAGCGCATGCTTTAATGATGATGACTGCGGATTGTCTCCCTGTGGTTCTGGGTAACGCGGATGGCACGGAAGTCGCGAATTTGCATGCCGGCTGGCGCGGTTTAGCGAATGGTATTGTTGAAAATACTATTGCGACCATGCAAAGCAAACCGACTTGGGCATGGTTGGGTGCTGCGATTAGTCAGCCATGTTTTGAAATTGGTGAAGAAGTCAAATTCGCTTTTTGTTCTAAATATCCTGAACTGGAGAGTGCTTTTAAAGACAGTGAAAAAGCAGGCAAATTTTATGCTGATTTGTATGCCATCGCACGATTTATTCTGAAACAACACGGTGTTGAAGTTGTACTTGGTGGTGACCAGTGTAGCTACCAGCAAATAGAGGAATACTTTTCCTATCGCCGTGAAGCTAAAACAGGGCGCATGGCAACATTCGTGTTTATGGCTTGAAACTGTTAAACTTGCTTAAAATTTACTGCTTTTATTGATATGTCTTTATCTTCGAAATCTCTTGCTATCGTTTATCACAGCCCATATGGACATACTGCAAAAGTTGCCGCTTATATTGCGCAAGGTGCGGCACAAACTGGCATTCGTGTGGACTGCATGAGCATTGAAAATATAGATTGGGATGTATTAGACCAAGCAGATGCAATTGTATTGGGCTGCCCAACCTATATGGGCAGTATTACTTCAGCCTTGAAGTTATTTATGGAGCAGTCGTCTAAACGCTGGCTGGCTCGAACATGGCAAGGCAAATTTGCGGCAGGTTTTACCAATGGTGGTGGCTTGAGTGGCGACAAGTTGGCTGTATTGCAGCAAATCAACCTGTTTGCCATGCAGCATGGGATGCTTTG
>JBLZXS010000344.1:0-2834 GCA_050285325.1 Acinetobacter sp. | reverse complement strand
AATCTGATAAAGCCTCTGTTGAAGTGCCTAGCACTTCAGCGGGGGTGGTGAAAAGCATTTTGGTGAGCCAGGGTGACGAGGTTACGGAAGGTACAGCCTTGGTTGAGCTTGAAGCAGAAGATGGAGCAGATGCAGCCACTGAAATTCAACAGGCAGATGCTTCACAAAAAACTTCAGAAAATACGCCAACTTCATTGCCTGACCAGGAAATCATGCAAGAGTTGTCTTCGCATCGGCCAAAAGCTTCAGCTGCTCCTGCAACTCAAGCAGCTTCACAAGTGGTCGATGTTCAAGTACCCGATATTGGCGTAGAAAAAGCCACTGTGGGTGAAATCTTGGTGTCTGTTGGTGATGAAATCGATGTAGATCAAAGCATCGTGGTGGTGGAATCAGACAAGGCCACGGTCGAAGTCCCGAGTACGGTTTCAGGTACGGTGAAGTCGATCGACATTAAAGAAGGCGACACCATTAAAGAAGGTGTGGTCATTGTGAAAACGACTGTTTCGACAGCGCAAGCACAGACAGAAGCACCGAAAGCCGAAGCTGCTCAACCGGCGACAGAAGAAAAAGCAGTTGCAGCTCCACAAACTACAGCGGCACCTGTGGGTGATATTGAAGTGACTGTACCTGACTTAGGTGTAGACAAAGCGGCTGTGGCTGAAATTCTGCTTCAGGTAGGTGATACGGTTGAAAAAGACCAGAGCATCATCGTGGTGGAGTCTGATAAAGCCACAGTTGAAGTGCCAAGCTCTACAGCAGGCGTGATTAAAGCGATTCATGTTGAACTGGGTCAAAATGTCTCTCAAGGCATTGCGCTGGTTACGATTGAAGCTGAAGCGCAAGCAGATGCTGCACCTGTTGCAGCCAAAGTTGAAGCACCGAAAGCAGCCGTTACAAAAGCAGAAACAGCACCGGCTGCGCCTTCTGCTCAACCGGCAGCGACGTCTGATAATGCAGACAAGCTAACCAAAGCACAAAACGATGCCAATGCGAAAGTCTATGCTGGCCCTGCTGTGCGTAAACTGGCACGTGAATTGGGTGTGATTTTATCTGATGTGAAAGCATCTGGCCCGCATGCACGTGTTATGAAAGAAGACCTAAAAGCTTATGTCAAAACGCGCCTTACTACGCCGCAGTCTGCTCCTGTAGCCGCTGCTGCTGTGCAGGCGGCCGGTCTACCAAAACTTCCAGACTTCTCTGCATTTGGTGGTGTTGAAGAAAAAGCTATGACACGCTTGCAGCAGGTTTCTGTACCGCAATTGTCATTGAATAATTTCATCCCGCAAGTCACGCAGTTTGATGCAGCCGATATTACCGAGCTTGAAGCTTGGCGAGGTGAGTTGAAAGGCAACTTCAAGAAAGAAGGGATTAGCCTGACCATCTTGGCTTTCATTGCCAAAGCCTTGGCTTACCTTTTAAAAGAAGAGCCATATTTTGCAGGTCATTTGGCAGATGATCAGAAATCAGTATTGCTTCGCAATGAAATCCATATGGGGATTGCAGTGGCAACGCCGGATGGTTTGACTGTTCCTGTACTGCGTAATCCAGATCAAAAATCAGTGAAGCAAATTGCGATTGAGCTGGGCGAGTTAAGTAAAAAGGCGCGTGAGAAAAAATTATCACCGAAAGATTTACAAGGTGCGAATTTTACCATTACCAGTCTCGGGTCAATTGGCGGTACAGCATTTACTCCATTGGTAAACTGGCCTCAAGTGGCGATTTTGGGTATTTCACCTGCAACCATGCAACCATTATGGAATGGTGAAAGTTTTGATCCACGTCTAATGTTGCCATTGTCATTGTCATATGACCATCGTGTGATTAATGGTGCTGATGCTGCCCGTTTCACCCATAAACTGACCAAGCTTTTAGCCGATATCCGTACTTTGTTGCTCTAATCAGCTCGTAAAGCGCGAATAAGATAAACCCTGCAACTGCAGGGTTTTTTTATTGTTACGGAATAATATTTTAAGGAGCTTGCCGATTCTAAGTATGAGCTCTGATTTTATTTTTTTTAAATGTCTATTCTAAAAGGTAGACAGTAAATTGATTTGATAAAAAATTGCTTTGCGATTAAAATCAACTCACTTCATTGGGGAGTAGCCGCTTTTTACGCAATGTAAAAAGGTGATGGTCAACATAATTGTTCAACAGAACATGGTCATCATAGCAAAGAACCAATTCAGCTTTTCTCAAAGCTTTTTTTGTTGGCAAGACCTTTGATTTATCACTCCGCAGATTTTTGGCTAGCAGGAGCGATAAGTCATCGGCAAATTTTGCTAGCCAGAGAAAGATCACATGTATGAACTGCTTATCTCAACCGCTATTGTTGCCCTTGCTGAAATGGGTGATAAGACTCAGTTATTAGCCTTGTTACTGGCTGCCCGTTTTCGAAAACCTGTTCCTATTCTACTTGCCATCTTGTTGGCGACCTTGTTGAACCACGGTATATCGGCTGTGCTTGGTCAGTGGATTACCACAGTCCTTAATCCAGATGTGTTGCTGTGGATTGTATCGGTTGGCTTTATTGCCATGGCACTCTGGATGCTTGTTCCAGACGAGCTTGAAGATGAAACCGATAATATTAATAAATGGCAAAAATATGGCGTGTTTGGAGCCACCTTTGTGCTGTTCTTCCTAGCTGAAATAGGCGATAAAACCCAAGTGGCAACAGTGGCTCTGGCTGCGCGTTTTGACAGTGTATTCTGGGTGATGCTAGGCACCACCATTGGGATGATGATTGCCAATGCACCGGCGGTATTTGTAGGCAATAAACTGGCTGATAAACTGCCAATTCCATTGATTCACAAGATTGGCGCGAGCATTTTCTTGAT
>JBLZXS010000343.1:0-13731 GCA_050285325.1 Acinetobacter sp. | reverse complement strand
CTGGGTTACTACGCACGCGCACGAAATTTACATAAAGCTGCGGGAATAGTGGCTCGTCAAGGTCATTTTCCCGCTACATTAGAACAATGGATCGAGCTTCCCGGAATTGGTCCTTCGACTGCCGGCGCACTTATGTCGCTGGGTTTACGTCAATACGGCGTCATTATGGACGGCAATGTAAAGCGAGTATTGGCGCGTTTTTTTGCCATTGAAGATGATCTGTCTAAACCGGTTCATGAGCGTGCGATGTGGCAACTGGCAGAACAACTTTGTCCTGTTGAGCGCAATCATGACTATACTCAAGCAATTATGGACTTGGGTGCAACCGTATGTACCCCGAAAAAACCGTTGTGTTTATATTGTCCAATGCAACCAAATTGCAAAGCCCATCAGCAGGGTCTAGAAACCGAGCTTCCGTTTAAAAAACCCAAAAAAGCTGTACCGGTTAAATCTGCACAGGTTTTGGTTGTTCAGTCGAATAAGCAATGGTTATGGCAACAGCGTCCAAATAGCGGCTTATGGGGTGGCTTATGGTGCTTGCCGATTATTGAAAATCCAGTTGAATTTGAAAACCTGTGCCAGACTTTGGGACTTAAAAAAGTGATCCAACGCGCTCAGATTACGCATAGCTTTACCCATTTTACTTGGCAACTTGAAGCAGTGTGTTTTGAGGTTGATGCAGATCAACAAGAGCATCTTTCCATTGAAATGAATGGCACGTGGTTAGCTACACAAAATGCAACAGAAATGGGCATTCCAACTGCGATGAAAAAATTGATCTCCGCCATAAGTTTATGACATATTCAGGCACTGTCATTTGAATAATTTTCACATAGATTAGAATGAAAAAAGGATGAATTGTGCTTCGTTTTATTTCCGCATTATTTCTCAGCTTTGGCATGCTATGGATTGCAGCATGTACCTCAAGCCCTAAAAAGCCTGCTTCGACCCCACTTCCCTCTGCTCAAGTGCAAAAGCTGAAAAGTATGCAATTGAAATCATCACTGCCTATTCCAGTGCAAAATATAAAAACCAAACAGTTACGCGATACTTGGGGAGCCTCCCGCAGTAGTGGACGCACTCATGAAGGGATCGACATCATGGCTCCACGTGGAACAAAAGTGCTGAGTACCACAGAAGGTTTAATTGCTGACTTACGCAATAACAATTTGGGTGGTAAAGTGGTTTGGATTATGGGGCCTGGCGGAACCTGGCATTATTATGCCCATCTGGATGAGCATAAACGCGGCTTAAATGTCGGCGATTATGTCAAAAAAGGTGATTTGATTGGTTATGTCGGTAACACCGGTAATGCGCGGCATACAGCACCGCATTTGCACTATGGGATTTATCTGGATGGTAAAGGTCGTGGTGTGGTGAATCCCTATGCTTATTTACGTTAATTTTTTAGGAACTATTCATGTCAGAAGCGTTGATCAACCGTCTGGTCGAATTTGCTGAATCAGGCAATCAACAAAAAATTGTTTTGGCGGGAAAAAGCCATCAAGGCTGGGTGATGGAAATCACTGAAGACGCGCTTTTGATTAGTACCGGTTTTGCAGAAAAAACCGGTACAGATATGTGGATTCAATTCATCGATTTACCGCAAGCCGAACTGTATTATTGGGATAACCAACACGATCAATGGGCTGAATTTAAACTCTAAGCCGCTTTAGGAGCATCAAAAATGTCGGTTCAACGCTGTGGTTGGTGCTCAAATGATCCTCTTTATATCGCTTATCATGACCATGAGTGGGGAGTCCCCAGTCATGAGGAAGCCCATTTATTTGAAATGCTGTGTCTGGAAGGCCAACAAGCCGGTTTGTCCTGGATTACGGTGCTGAAAAAGCGGGACAGCTATCGACAGCATTTCTTTCAATACCCGATTGCCGAGATTGCCCAATTCAGTGATCTTAAATTAGAAGAGATGCTACAAGATGTTGGTTTGATTCGGCATATCGGCAAGCTGAAAGCCATTCGTGACAATGCGATTGCCTGGCAGCATTTAACTCAAGAATTAAAACCACAACAGATGAATGTCACTGACTGGTTATGGCATTTTGTTGAACATCAAACCCAACATAATGATGTACCAGACTATCGTCAGGCCCCGGCCCAGACTGAACTGAGTTTCGCACTGTCAAAAGCTTTAAAAAAGAAAGGCTTTAAATTCGTTGGACCGACCACCTGTTATGCCTTTATGCAGGCAGTGGGTATGGTCGATGATCATGAAAATCACTGCTCTTTTAAATCATTTTAAAACACAAACAAGATAATAAAAGGACTCCTTCCCATGAGTAACAATATCATCCATGCCTATGCCGCCATGCAAGCGGGTGCTGCACTTGAACCTTATCAATTTGATGCCGGAGAATTACAAGCGCATCAAGTTGAAGTTAAAGTTGAATATTGCGGTTTATGCCATTCTGATGTTTCAGTGATCAATAATGACTGGAAATCTTCGGTTTATCCGGTGGTCGCAGGACATGAAATTATTGGTACGATTACCCAATTGGGTTCAGAAGCCAAAGGTCTGAAAGTGGGTCAACGCGTTGGCATCGGCTGGACAGCAGAAAGTTGCCAGCACTGTGACCCGTGTATTTCAGGTCAACAAGTCATGTGTACGGGTGGACAAACGGCGACCATTGTTGGACATGCCGGTGGTTTTGCCGACAAAGTCCGTGCTGGCTGGCAATGGATCATCCCACTGCCTGAAGATTTAGATCCAGAAAGTGCCGGTCCCCTGCTATGCGGCGGAATTACCGTGTTTGACCCGATTCTGCAACATCAGATTCAAGCCATTCACCATGTGGGGGTGATTGGCATTGGTGGTTTGGGTCATATGGCGATTAAATTGCTGAAAGCTTGGGGCTGTGAGATCACTGCGTTTACTTCAAGTTTAGACAAAACTGAAGAACTGAAAGCCATGGGTGCAGACCATGTGGTAAATAGTCGCGATTCGGCTGCGCTAAAAGCCCAGCGCGGCAAATTCGATTTGTTACTCTGCACCGTCAATGTGACTTTAGATTGGCCTGCTTATTTAGGCAGTCTGGCACCGCATGGTACAATCCATATGTTGGGTCTGGTTTTGGAGCCGATGCAAATTCCAGCCGGCATGTTGATTGGGGGTGCAAAATCGGTTACCGGTTCACCCACTGGCTCCCCTGCCGCACTGCGTCAACTGCTCAAGTTTGCAGCGCGTAAAAATATTGCGCCGCAAATTGAAGTCTTTCCAATGTCACAGCTCAATGATGCGATTGAGCACCTGCATTCAGGCAAAGCCCGTTACCGGATTGTGTTAAAAGCGGATTTCTAATTTTTCTTTGATCTTGCTGAATTCAAATTTGCCCAACCGCTATGGTTGGGCAAATTTTTTTGGAAACTTCACAATTAAATCACTTATAAATATACGGCAAGCTTCTGTGCTAAAAACTCGATAAATAAACGCACACGTTTCGGCAGGTGCTCTTGTCGATAATAAACTGCATGAATTTTTTGATAGTGCAGCTTAATTTGATCTTCAAATAAAGCTGTCAGGCGACCGGCCTGTAAATCCTCTTCCACCAGAAACCGTGATAAACAGGTAATCCCTACGCCTTGTATAGCCAGTTGCCGAACCGTTTCACCATTGGAGGCTTTAATTTTGGGATGAGCAATAAAATTTTCAGCATTTAATTGAATCGGCCAGGTGTTTAAATGGGTCGGCTGACTAAAACCCAATAAAGCATGTTGGGATAAATCCTCTGGAGCTTGCGGGACTCCATTTTTTTCCAGGTAGGCCGGACTAGCCACAATATACAAGCGACTGCGGCACAACAACTTGGCATGCAGACTTGAATCATGCAACTCACCAAAACGAATCGCGACATCGGTTTTATGTTCCAGTAAATCAATTACCTGATCATGATTATTCAGTTCAATTTCGATATTGGGATATTGCTGCATAAATTCATGAATTAAAGGCACGATCACATGCAATACAAAGGGTGTGGCAGAATCGACCCGAATCAGTCCAGAGGTATCACTATCCGACTTGAGTAAAGCATCTTCTGCTTCGGCTAAGTCATTTAAAATTTTGCGGGCTTTTGCCAGAAACAGTTGCCCTTCCTGGGTCAGTTTCAACTTACGTGTGGTACGTTCCAATAAGGTCACGTTCAGCTTGTTTTCCAGCCGTTGCAAGGAACGACTGACACCCGATGTGGTTTGTCCCAAACGTTCTGCGGCCATCACAATCGAACCACTATCCACGATGGTCACGAAAGCATGGAGTTCTTCGATGGTCGATTTCATCTGCCACTCATTTATTGATTTTTAGTCAACAATATTTTGCAAATTAACCTGTTTTTTAGCAACAATAAAAGCAGCAGAATAACTCCTATCTTCAAAATTTAAATATAGAGTCAACCATGATTGTGCCCAAATTTGGTCTCGGTACCTTTCGTTTATCTGGACAAACTGTTATTGATTCAATCAAGACTGCGCTGGAGGTCGGTTATCGCGCTGTCGATACTGCGCAAATTTATGCCAATGAAGCAGAAGTGGGGAAAGCGATTGCCGAAAGTCAGGTCAATCGTGAGAATTTATTTATCACCACCAAAATCTGGACTGAAAATTATGCACCAGACAAACTGATTCCAAGTCTAAAAGACAGTTTGCAAAAGCTGCGGACAGATGCTGTCAATCTCACTTTAATTCATTGGCCTGCACCTAAGTTAGGCGTATCTATTCCTGAAGTGATGCAAGCTCTACTTGAAGCCAAACAGCAAGGCTTAACCGAACATATCGGAATTTCCAACTTCAATATCGAACTGACCCAACAAGCGATTAATAGCATTGGTGTAGCGCATATTGCCACCAATCAAATTGAACTTAGTCCGTATTTGCAAAATCAGCGTTTGGTGGATTTTTTACAGTCACAAAATATCGATGTCACCTCGTATATGACTTTGGCTTATGGCAAGGTTCTGAATGATTCTGTGCTGCAGCAGATTGCAGCACAACATCAGGCTTCAACTGCACAAATTGCTTTAGCTTGGGCATTACAACAAGGCTTTGCCGTGATTCCATCTTCGACCAAACGCGAACATTTAATTGCCAATTTACAGGCACAACAGATTCAACTGACGAAGGATGAAATGTCAGCCATTACCCAACTCGACCATAATGCA
The DNA here is from genome assembly GCA_050285325.1 of Acinetobacter sp. GTDB lineage: Bacteria > Pseudomonadota > Gammaproteobacteria > Pseudomonadales > Moraxellaceae > Acinetobacter. Next base: position 8,563 of record JBLZXS010000343.1, on the reverse strand, counting down.
CGTGAAGTCAATCCTGAACAACTTGCACCGCTTTGGGATTAGCCGCATCTGATGAAAATTAACTTTCCCTTACTGGCACTTGCTGTAGGTGCCTTTGCCATTGGCATCACCGAATTCTCACCGATGGGTTTTCTACCTGAAATTGCACAAGACCTGGATATTTCAATTCCACGTGCCGGCATGCTGATTAGTGCCTATGCCTTGGGAGTGATGCTGGGTGCACCACTGATGACTTTGTGGCTGAGTCGCTATTCAAAGCGTAAATCCTTAATTTTACTGATGGCGATTTTCACCCTAGGTAATCTTCTGGCAATGCTGGCGCCAAGCTATTTAGGGCTTATGGGCGCGCGGATCATGACCAGTTTAAATCACGGCGCATTTTTTGGCATAGGTTCAGTGGTGGCGGCAAGTGTGGTGCCTAAACATAAACAAGCCAGTGCAGTCGCGATGATGTTTATGGGACTGACCATTGCCAATATTGGCGGTGTACCCCTCGCCACCTGGGTTGGACAGAACATGGGTTGGCGGATGTCTTTTCTCGGGATCTCTGCACTTGGTTTAATCACCATGTTTTGGCTCTGGAAAGCGTTACCCGAAGGTGAAAGCAGTCATCAACCGAATATAAAACAGGAGCTGAAAGTGCTCACCCGCATACCTGTGGTTCTGGCTTTACTGACTACGGTGATGAGTGCAGGTGCGATGTTCGCCTTATATACCTATATTGCGCCAAGTTTAAAAAGCTTTACCCAAGCTTCACCTGAAATGATCACCCTGATGCTGGTACTGATTGGAGTCGGTTTTTCGATTGGTAATCATTTGGGCGGTAAATTTGCCGACCGATCCTTAGATAAAACCCTGATTGGATTTTTACTGCTGTTAATTGTGATGATGTTACTGTTTCCTGTTTTGGCCACTAGCGTTATCGGAGCTGCTCTTGCCTTGATTATTTGGGGAGCGGCTGCTTTTGCCGTGGTTCCTCCCTTGCAAATGCGGGTCATGTCGGTAGCGCATGATGCGCCTGGCTTAGCTTCTTCGGTGAATATTGGAGCCTTTAACCTAGGCAATGCTTTAGGTGCGATCGCTGGAGCAAGTGTGCTGGATATGGGGCTGAGCTATACGGCCGTTTCATTTTCTGGTGCGGGATTGAGTGCACTTGCGTTGCTGTTGGTATTGATTCAAATGAAACTCGCATCCAATAAAGCAGCGGATTATCAGCCCTGCGCATAAAATTCCTCTCAATCTCTATCCAAGAAAAAAGTCCGCATCATGCGGACTTTTTTAATTCTATTGCTTAGCGTAAAGCTTCGGGTAAGGTCGGGATACTGGAGGGCTTGCCCAGTTCCATTTTCATCTTCTGCAGCATTTGATAAGGTTGCTGCTGGACAAACATATTCACGAAAGTTAAAGGGATAGAACCTTCAGGATTGGCATAACCGTAGGTTGAAACCTTGACTTTATTATTGGCCAGTTTTTGAAAAGTCCAATCACCTTCATAATGGGTTAAACGTACATAATCCGGATTTTTGGCATAGCCTTTGTCGACTGCTTTATTTTTAATCGTGATCGTGCCTTGAGCATCTTTGATCATTTTACCTTGCACCACCAAATCACGATCTTTCAGTGGAAAAGGAAAATCCAGCACCATATACAATAAAAATTCGCCCTTTTTGTCATCCCGCGAAAGCACTTTGATGCTGCCCATATACGGCACCCATTTCACCGCATGGTCGACATCTAAAATCAGACTGACCGCTTTTTCGAGCGCAGTATCGTAGGTGGTTTCAGCTTTGTATAAAAACACCGGATTTTGACTATTTTGAAAGGTCCAAACTTTAATATTATTTTTATTAATACTGAGCTTAGCATTATCAACAGGTTTAGCCTGCACTGTAGCCAACATTGCTACAGCACAAGCCATCAATATCGCTTTTTTCATTCCGTCGAGCATCTTATTTTAATTTTGTTTTATTGTTATAAATGATTTTGACGATTTTTTATACCTCAATATCATTAAAACCCAGCACGTCTTTCATATCGTATTTACGTGCTTCACGACCCACCACCCAAGCAGCTGCACGTACTGCACCTGAAGCGAAGTTCATGCGATTGGTTGCTTTATGGGTAATTTCAACACGTTCACCATCGGCAATAAACATTGCAGTGTGCTCGCCGACAATATCTCCACCACGAATGGTTTGGAAACCAATACTTTTACGCTCACGCGGACCGGTATGCCCTTCACGGCAATACACAGCATCTTCTTTAAGATCGCGACCCAAAGCACCGGCAATTGCCTCACCCATCATCAATGCCGTACCCGATGGAGCATCGACTTTATGACGGTGATGCGCTTCAATTACTTCAATATCAACCGTGTCACCAAATACTTTAGACGCCAGTTCCAACAGTTTGATTGAAACATTCACCCCAACAGAATAATTCGCGGCATACACCACCGGGGTTTCTGTTGCGCTGTCATCTAAGAATGCTTTTTGTTCATCGTTCATGCCGGTCGTACCAATCACAATAGCAACCCCTGCTTCACGGCATAATTTTAAATGCTGGGCAGTTGCAAGCGGTGCAGTGAAATCAATGACCACATCGCAGTCTTTTAAAACGTCTTGTAAATTGCCAACGACCTTAACCCCAACAGCACCAATACCGGCAAGTTCACCTGCATCCGCACCAATCAAACTGCTTTCAGGGCGTTCCACTGCCGCTGCAAGTTGGTAACCCGCTTCTTTAACCGCTTGAATGAGGATGCGTCCCATACGACCGCCTGCACCTAATACACCAATGCGTGGAGCTGCTGACATAACATATTCCTAATGTTGATTCTAAATTGTGTTTACTATATCAAAACTCTGTACTTAGACTAAGTTTCATAGCCAAATATTTCATCCAAAATACATCAGCTGCATTTATTGATCTTAAAATTTTCCCTCAACTGAATTCAGCCAGCTTGGCCTGCAGATGCACCCTCTGCTAGACAGAATTTTAGCGTTAAAAAATAAATGCTTTTGGCTGCAGATTTTCATCTCACTGTAAAGATTGCTACGCAGACTAGCCATCACGAGTGATAAAAAGATGAATTATAAGGAGATCATGATGCATTCGAAAAAAATTGCGTTAAGCGTTTTTATGGCAACAATCGTCACTACCGCATGGGCAGAACCCGCAATCCAAGCGGGAGATACTTTAGAAAGCTTATCGCAAGTCAAAATAAATATCCGTACCCATAGCGCTACACCGGCTCAAGCTGAAAATAATCCGGTAGTGACCAAGCAAGAACCGGCTGACCAAGCAGCAACGCAAATGGTAGGTGTCGATGCGATTGATCAACCCATCATTAATTAACCAATTGAAACGCATAAAAAAGGGTGATATCAATATCACCCTTTTCTAACTGTCATTTGAAATTAATCAAACAGACCGAAGAACGATTTTTTCTTTGGAGATGATTTGCTGTCCTCACCATCCATCGTTTCTTGCAATTCTTTTAACAACTCACGTTGACGAGCAGTCAAATTCACCGGTGTTTCGATCACGACGCGGCAGAGTAAATCACCTTGCATACTGGTACGCACAGGTTTAACCCCTTTACCACGTAAGCGGAACATTTTACCGGTTTGAGTTCCCTCAGGAATTTTCAAACTGACACGACCATCGAGTGTTGGAATTTGAATTTCTTTACCCAAAGCTGCATCAGCAATGCTGACAGGCACATCCATATACAGGTCTGCACCATCACGTTGGAAGATTTCGTGTTCACGCACTACAACTTCAACGTACAAGTCGCCTGACTGGCCATCACGAATCGCTTCGCCTTTGCCGGTTAAACGTACGCGGTCACCATTGTCCACGCCTGCAGGAATGGTCACTTCCAGCGTTTGTTGACGATCTGACACACCAGAACCATGACATTTATTACATGGATTCTTAATGATGGTACCTTGACCACGACAGGTGCTACAGGTTTGCTGAACCGAGAAGAAACCTTGCTGCATGCGCACTTGACCTGCACCATGACAGGTTTTACAGGTTTCAACATCTTTAGGATTTTTTGAACCTTTACCATCACAAGCATCACAAGGTGCAGGTGCGGTAAAAGTAATGGTTTTTTTCACGCCCTTGACTGCTTCTTCAAGAGACAATTCCATGACGTAGCGAAGGTCCGAGCCACGACGCGCGCGTTGTTGCTGACGACCACCGCCACCAAAAGCGCCCCAAAAGATATCGCCAAACTGGCTAAAGATATCTTCTGCACTGAAAACACCAACAAAGCCGCAACCGCCGCCCATACCGCCTTCAAAGGCATTGTGCCCCATACGGTCATACATGCTGCGTTTTTCGCCATCAGATAAAATTTCATAAGCTTCAGCAGCTTCTTTAAATTTATCTTCAGCTTCAGGGTTGTCTGGATTGCGGTCCGGATGATATTTCATCGCCAACTTACGGTAGGCTTTTTTAATTTCATCATCACTAGCGGTTTTAGCGACGCCCAAAACCTCATAATAATCACGTTTAGCCATGTCTGGCGATGCTCCTCACGGAATTTGATTTAATGCTTAACTGTGGACTGAAATTGGGGGTCAATCCGAGTTTTACAAGGGTAATGCTGGAAAAAAATTTAGCCAGCTTAGAAAACGGCTTTATTTTTGAAAAATCGAGAGATCCCTTTAAGCCAAGCATTCAACAAGAATAAAAAGGCGATCATCGCGAATACCACCCCGGCAACCGTACAACCGGTCACCCAAAGTGCACTATCCCAATAAAAGAAAATCAGCGGAATAAACCACAATGCAGCAAATGCTACCAAAATAAAATAAATCACAATATTTCGCATGACCCAAAGCGCCTGCGCTTCAAGCCATACTTCTGCACCATTCAATTGTGTGACTTTTCGTGCATACCAGTAAGCAAATATGCCACTAATCACAGTAAATAAGGCAAAAAACATGAAGACATAAGAGATCGCAATGGAACGGCGAAGTCGGCTTAAGTTATCTTGCTTCATGTGCGTTTTAACCCCATTTACTACATGCTTGGTTTTTTAATATGCAGTAAATTGCTTTATAGAAATGTATACAAATATTAGGTGCTACTATATTGAAATTTTCAATATTTCGCACCTGATTCTTGTCAAATAATTATGTACTTTGCTTATTTTTTTTAACTTTGAAGCATTGTGCATACAATGCCGGTAAAAAGAACAGCGTCAGCAAGGTCGCCACAATTAATCCCCCCATAATCGCAACGGCCATTGGACCAAAGAAAATACTGCGAGATAAAGGAATCATCGCCAGTACCGCCGCCAGTGCAGTCAATACAATCGGGCGACAACGGCGCATTGTTGCATCAATAATGGCTGACCAGGGATCATGTCCTTCCTGAATATCCTGTTCTATCTGATCAATCAAAATTAAAGAATTCCGCATGATCATGCCCGAAAGTGCAATCGTTCCCAACATTGCCACAAAACCAAAAGGTTTATTGAACAATAACAGGAATAACACCACCCCGATTAAGCCCAAAGGTGCGGTTAACAAAACAATTAGCGCACGTGACATGCTCTTGAGCTGAATCATCAACAAAGTCATCACCACCGCCAGGAAAAAGGGCATACCGGCATTCACCGAATTTTGTCCACGTGCCGACTCTTCTACCGTTCCGCCCACTTCGACCAAATAACCACTTGGCAGTTCGGCACGCAGCTGATCCATTTTTTCCGCCAGTTCGCCGACCACGGTGGCAGGCTGCAACTTGGTCTGAATATCGGCGCGTACGGTAATGGTCGGCAGACGGTTACGATGCCAGATCAGACCGTCTTCAAAGTCATATTCAATTTTGGCAATTTGTGCCAGCGGTACAGAACCACCATTTGCAGTAGGAACTGCCAGACTGGATAAAGACTCCACATCAACCCGTTCTGCCTGATCACCACGCAGACGAATTTCAATCAATTCACGTTTTTCACGATATTGATTAATGGTGGCACCACTAATCGAGCTATTTAAGAAATTGGCTAAATCCAAACTCGACACGCCCATTTGACGGGCACGGTCCTGGTCAATATTCAAATGAATGACTTTGCTTGGTTCACCCCAATCCAGATGCACATTGCTGGTATTCGGGTTATCCCCGATTACCGCGGCAACTTTATGCGCCCACTGACGGACCAGATGCAAGTCTTCACCAGAAACACGATATTGCAGTGGATAACCGACCGGCGGACCATTTTCCAGCAAAGATACCCGGGTACGCACATCCGGTAACAATTTACGGATTTCCTGGTCTAATGATTTGCGAATTTCATCACGGTCATCTAGTGATGATGCCAAAACCACAAACTGGGCAAAACTGGCCTGTGGAAGTTGCTGGTCTAAAGGTAAATAAAAACGGGTTGAACCTGTGCCGACATAAGCCACATAGTTATCAATGCCCTCTTTGGTCGACAAGAATTTTTCGACCTTTTTCACCGCATTTTCAGTTGAAGTGAGTGATGCCCCTTCTTCCAGTTTTAAATCCACCAAAATTTCGGCACGATTAGAAGGAGGGAAAAACTGTTGCGGCACCAGTTTAAACATCAACACCGACAACACAAAAATACCGACTGTCGCGGCAATCACCGTTTTCCGATAGGTAATACAGGTATTTACCCACGTTCTGAATTTTTGATAAAACCGGGTTTGATACGGATCATAATGTTCACCAGCATGATGCTGCACCGGTTGCGGTTCTGGCTGCTTGCGCAAACGTGCCCAAAGCCGCTGATACCACGGTGCTTTTTGTTTCAAGTTGGCGAAATCCGGCAGCAGCTTATCGCCCAAATACGGTACAAAAAGCACCGCTGCAAACCAGGACACAATCAGGGCAATCGTTACCACCTGGAAAATGGAACGGGTATATTCTCCGGTACTGGATGCTGCCGTTGCAATCGGCAAGAAACCTGCTGCGGTAATTAAAGTCCCGGTCAGCATAGGAAAAGCTGTGGTCTTCCAGGCAAAGCCAGCGGCTTCAAGCCGGCTATAGCCCTGCTCCATTTTAATCGCCATCATTTCAATGGCGATAATGGCATCATCGACCAATAAACCGAGCGCTAGAATCAGTGCACCCAGTGAAATTTTATGCAGTCCGACATCAAATAAATTCATGCCGGCAAAGGTCATTGCCAAGACCAGCGGAATCGAAAATGCCACCACCAGTCCGGTACGGAAACCGAGTGAGAAAAAGCTGACCAGTAAAACGATAATCACCGCTTCAGCCAACACTTTCATAAATTCATTCACGCTGCGTTTTACCGCGACCGGTTGATCGGAAACTTTTTGCAATTCCATGCCTAAAGGCAACGACTTTTGTAGTCGTGCAAATTCTGTTTCGAGGTTTTTACCTAGCGCTAAAATATCTCCGCCTTTACGCATCGAGACTGCAATGCCAATGCCGTTTTCGCCCATAAAGCGCATACGCGGTTGAGCCGGCTCACTAAAACCACGATAAATCTCTGCGACATCGCCCAGTTGAATGGTTTTGCCCGCCACCAGAAGTGGCATCTGTTTAAGCTCATCGACATTTTGCAGCTGACCACTGACCCGCATCTGAATACGGTCAGTACCGGTTTCAAAGAAGCCGGCACTGGCCACGGTATTTTGTTGTTGCAGGGCTTGCTGAATGGCAGTGACCGGAATACCGAGTTGTGTTGCTTTGGTATTGGAGAGTTCAATCCAGATTTTTTGATCTTGCAAACCGACCAGATTGACCTTGCCGACATCTTTGACCCGTTGCAGTTGTAACTGTAAGCGGTCGGCATATTCTTTCAATAGGCCGTAGTCAAAATCTTTGCCGGTGAGCACATAAATATTGCCGAAGGTATCGCCAAATTCATCGTTAAAGAACGGCCCTTGTACCCCACTGGGTAATTGCTGTTTGATATCCCCGACTTTTTTCCGGACCTGATACCACACATCGGGAATTTGACTGGAGCGTAACGAATCTTTAGCTACAAAAGTCACCATCGATTCACCCGGTCGTGAATAGGCCATGATGCGTTCATAGTTACCGGTGCTCATCAGTTCTTTTTCAATACGGTCGGTGACCTGTAAGGAAACCTCTTCGGCGGTTGCTCCCGGCCAATAGGTTTGAATCACCATCACCTTGAAGGTAAACGGCGGATCTTCACTTTGCGCCAGTTTTGAATAAGAGACGATTCCGACAATGCCTAACAGCAGCATAAAATAAAGGATTAAACCTTTATTTTTCAGTGCCCATTCCGACAGGTTATAACGCGATCCAGAATTCAGGTCTTGCTTCATGATGCAGTCCCTGCCTGAATTTTCACGGCACGATTTTCACGGTCAATCGGCTGGATTTTTTGTTTTTCACGCAACAAATGCACTCCGCCAATCACCACATAATCTTCGGCATTCAAACCGGATAATACCGGCACGCTGTCACGACCATAGGCTCCCAAAGTAACTGACACTTTACGAATGGTCTGGTCCGGTTTCACCACCCAGACATAAGCCTGCTGGTCATTTGCCGAAACACTGGATAAAGGCACACTTAA
>JBLZXS010000342.1:0-36420 GCA_050285325.1 Acinetobacter sp. | reverse complement strand
AAAGAGGGCTGCAAAAGATTCGGTCATGATATACCTGATAAAGTCAGCGGTCTTGGATCAGACAAGGCCGGTTTAATAAAGCTTCCACATAGTCCGTAATAAACTGATCTAGCTATGCTTTGGCTGAAAATTCTTTAATTGGCTAATTGCTTGTCAACAAAATCAGTCATCAACTTGAATACTTCATCAATGCCCAATTCAGAACTATCAATGACATATGCATCGGTTGCTGGCTTGAGTGGCGCGACTGTGCGCTCCATATCCCGTTTGTCTCGAGCTTGTATATTAGCTAAAATGTCGCTTATTTTAACATCTAGACCCATACCCTGCAACTGCTTTACACGTCGCTGTGCTCGGGATTCCGCCGAAGCAGTCAAGTAAATCTTCGCTTGAGCTTCCGGAAAAATAGAAGTCGCCATGTCACGTCCGTCTGCAACCAAGCCGGGTGCCTGTGCAAAAGCACGCTGACGCTCAAAAAGTGCCACTCTAAGTTCAGGAATTGCAGCAACTTTTGAAGCAAATTCACCCACCCGTTCTGTACGAATGGTTTGAGTTACATCTTCGCCATCAAGTTGAACCTGCGTGCCGGCTTCAGTTGTAACAAATTTTATGTCTAAATTTGTTGCAATTTTAACGCACTGCTCAAGCGCTGAATCTAAACAATCCAACAATTCTTGGTGATGTAATGACAGCCCTAACAAGCGATATAAAGCACCAGAATCCAGCAATTGAAAGTGGTAGTGCGCTGCCAGTTTAGCCGCAAGCGTGCCCTTTCCCGAACCACTTGGACCATCGATAGTAATAATTTGAACTGCCATTAATTTTCCACTTTATGCTATACAGTTTTAGCGAGTTTTGAAAAACCTAGTTTAATCGCAGATTTAAGCTGTGCAAGGATTAATTTACTCACAAAGGGTGCGCGTGCCTGCAATTCAATCGTATAGGTGACCAAAGTTTTCTCAGCATCAAGAGCTTTAAATTCAATTATCCCTAAATGATGTTTAACCAAAGGGTTTTTAATAATTTGGTATTCGATACGCTGATTCGGCTCAAGCAACGTAATTTGCTCTTGTAGCGGCTTTACCGGACCAAAGCCCATACGACGGATAGAACCTACTCCATCTGGACGTTCAGGATCTGCAGCATCTTTAATTCGTTCTACCTGAATTGGCGCAAAGGCAACATTATAAGTTGCATGCTTTGATAACAATTCAAAAATTTGATCAAGAGGTGCGTTAAATTCTTTTTTTACTTGAATGGAATTCATGATTTACCCTAAATTTTATTTGACAATGCTTATTGTCATTCTATTTTACATTATTTAAATGAATGATTCTGATCAATTAGGGACTTTTCTTGTAATTTCTGCAGTTTCTTTTGCTCACGACGCAGTTTAAAAAAGTCACTGAGTTGTTGGGAACATTGCCCTTCCATACAACCGGCCTGATATTCGAAAATATGATTGTAATAACCCGTTTCAAAAAGCTTGCGTGCACTAACCAGCGAACCTGCTTTCGGTTCAGTTGCACCAAAAACCACCTTATCTACACGTGCATGAACTAATGCTCCCACACACATGGTACAAGGCTCTAAAGTCACATAAAGAACCGAATCTTCGGGCAGCCGGTAATTATTTAGATTTGCACAGGCCTGACGCAATGCCTGAACTTCAGCATGGGCTGTGGGATCGTTCAAGGAAATTGGCGCATTATATCCTGCGCCAATAATCTGATTTTGACTGACAATAATCGCACCCACAGGAATTTCCTGTTTAGATGCGGCGATGGCAGCTTGCTCATAAGCAAACTGCATCCAATATTCATCTGTCAATTGGGTTGTATCCGTCATTCTTAAGCAATCACACCATAGTGTTTCAACAGATTATTCCAGTTTTCATTTTTGGTTACTGGTGGACAATCAGATAAAATTGCTTTTAATGAATAATCCTTACCTTTTTTCCATTCCGGAGAAAGATCTTTGTCTACTAAACGTGCACGCACCCCTTCGACGAAATCAGGATGACGAATCTTCCAGTCTGAAATTTGGGTTTCAAGTTCAAAAATTTCATTCCACGAATGAACTTGTTTGCCCCACTGCCATAACAGCCAGGTTAATGCCGCAGTTGTCGGTGAACCTTTCTGCAAGTTTTCACTCGCCTGCCGTAACCAGTCACTACGCGCATCACTCAAACCAATAATGGATTCATAGTCCTGCTCAAAGTTCACGCCACGGCAGACACTGTGAATGACATCCAATGAGTTTTGCAGCGGCCCTGGCCCAACTGGACGGTGCATCCCATTCAAGGTGTCATCAATCGCACGAAAATCCCCCGCTGGATAATGATTCCAATCGATATTAATCACTTTGTTCAAAACAGAATCACGCTGCGCATCACAAATATGCGTTGCCCAACCAATACCATAGGCCCCTGCAGCCGTCATAATCGAGCCGGTTAGACCAGTAAACAAACCAATTGCACCACGATCTGCCAAGAAACGAGTTGCGCCTACGTCTGGATATAAGCCAATGTTAATTTCAGGCATTGCCAAGCGTGAGTAAGGTGTCACTAAACGGAAGGGTGCAGCCATAAACAGCCCTAGCCCTCCACCCATAACATAACCTTCACCCCACACCAGCACAGGTTTAGCATAGTTATGCAACAATAAATCTAGCGCATATTCTTGCTCAAAGAATTTATTTGCGGTCTCAACTTCATCATTGATTACTAACTGACGAAGTTTACGCACATCACCACCGGCACAAAATGCTTTCGGTGTGGTTGAATCCAGCCAGATGGCTTTAACAGCATCATCATGGTGAAAATCTTGGAACACTTCCAAGAGTGCGGTAACAATGGATTCATCCAAAGCATGTAGAGATTTCGGACGGTTCAGGCGAACAATGCGCCAGCCATTTTTTGCTTCCTCTACAATAAGATCGGGATGATAATTTTTTAATTCAGGAGATTGTGTCATGCGTCCAGCTGCCAATTTATCGGCTCAATGCCATTTTGTTTCAGATAATTATTTGCTTTTGAAAATACTTTACAGCCAAAAAAACCACCACGGTTTGCTGCCAATGGAGAAGGATGTGCAGCTTTTAAAACCAGGTGTTTATTTGGATCAATCCGTTGTCCTTTACGCTGCGCATATGCCCCCCACAGAATAAAGACAATATGCTCACATTGCTCATTTAATACATCAATAACATGATCGGTAAAATCCTCCCAACCTTGCTTTTGATGTGAAGTTGGCTGACCGGCTTCAACGGTTAAAACTGCATTAAGTAATAACACACCTTGTTCAGCCCAACGGGTCAAATCACCATGTTTAGAAACAGGAACACCAAGATCGGTATTTAACTCATGGAAAATATTACGCAAAGATGGGGGCAATGCAAGCCCCTTTTGCACAGAAAAACTTAAGCCGTGGGCTTGATTTGGTCCATGATACGGATCTTGTCCCAGAATCACGACTTTTACATTGCTTAAGGGCGTAGTATTTAAAGCATTAAAAATCAGTGAACTCGGTGGATAGATCACTTTATCTGCCTGTTTTTCAGCAATCAGAAATTGCCGTAAATCATCCATTTTAGGGCTGAGCAAAAAATCACTCAATGCACCTTTCCAACTCGCATCTAACTGAATTTTATCTAGTTGAGTTTGCTGTTGTTCCGTTAAAAACATACTTGCTTCCTAATCCTTTTTGAAAACCTACCACGTGATTCAATAATCTTTAGATCTGTACCTGTAGATCAACACTCGGGTTTTGGAATTTAATTCCTTGTTTTAGTTTTTCATACATCGTTGGGTCGGTCCATTCCGCTTCAACTTGTTCAGAAAACACAATTTGTTCAAGACTCAACAGACCCATTTGCGCGTTTTCAATATCTTCTACAAAGCTCTGCGCATAACCGGTATCTGTTTCATGCACAATCACTGAATAAACTTCAACATCACCTTCCCCATTTTGGGTTTCGGTAGAAGCAAGCACCTGTTGTGCCAAGTAGAAAAAAATACGTGAAAACTGCTCTGCTGAAGGAGATACAGGTAAAGAGACCCAACGTGCACTAAATTTTTTGCATGCCTCGATATATTCAGCATCATCATGCTGCCAAAAACAAATGGCATGATCAAAGCTGTCAAAAATATCTTTAATGACGCCTTTTAACAATCCGAAGTCATACACCATTTGACCATGATCCAGCTTCGAAGCTTTAAGCAATAACTCTACTTTATAACTATGACCATGAATCGAACGCTTACAGCGATCCGATGTGCAGTTTCGCACAATATGAGCATTTTCAAACTTAAACAACTTACGAATTAACATGTGCCTTGATGCAATCAAAAATTTGTGAATTAAAATGGATTATAAAGCAAAAGTGAAAGGCTGGACATTAATTTTACTATTCAACACGATTGGCAAAACATATGCTGGCAAAACAAGGGCATCAGATGAATTTTATTTAGATGGAGTTTAACTTATTAAAATGGCGCCATACTGCGATATGCCACATACACTGTTTTATCTTTACGCACCAAATCACTACTAAACTGGCGTTTACGTTCACTTAATAGCACTTCAATTTTGGCTTTAAAATAATTGGATTGCACACCAAGTAAATTATTCATGTCATTACGGACATCGGTACTGACTTGAGTAAAAGGCTCAATTGCCCAAAGATCATCGATATTGGAAAAATGCTCCAGCTTGGCTTGTCGTTGCTGCATGACTTGCTGAACGGCTTTGATATCCAGCTTGGGATCGATACTCGCAAGCAAAATTGCTGGGGCGGTATTCACATTCACTTTACTGTCCGATGTCGGCACTGCGCTTATATACTCTGCGATTTGCAGATATTTCTGTCCCTCAAAACCTCGCACCAACTTCAGCTGTTCTACATGATGAAACTTATTGTTTGAGGGTAAATAACCTTGCGCTAAACCTTGATAATAGCTCGCCTCTGCTCCCATCGCACCAACTGTTTCATCATCAGCATCTTGCCAGTCAATCACTGCTTCGCTTAACTTTTCTGGCAAACCAACACGCATTAACAGTTTTTCAAACCAAGCTTTTGCTTGAGGATTGGGTGTACCATCGTTATTCACCAGACTATTTAAATTAAATTTGCCTGATTCATCCTGCAAGGTTCCTGACACAAACCCATCTTCTACCGAAAAAGCTGGCATAGGTTTGGCCCAATTTTCTTGTAAATGATCAACCGCGGCTGCATTTTCAGCGTCATCGACCAAAAGCTCTGAAAAAAAAGCTTCTGCACTTTTGGCATATAGCAAGGATTGATTTTGACGCATCAGATATGCGGTATTTTCAGCAGTATTGGCTTGACGTTTGGCAATCGTCGCAGCAAGAATTGTTGCTAATGCAACCATCACCAAGATCGTAATTAAGGCAATACCCTGTTGCTGCTTCATGCTCAATCTCTGTAGATTCGGTTATGTCGGATTATTTGAATTGTTATTTTGATTATTGTTCGGCTGTTTTAAATAGTCCGTATTCAATAGACTAAAAATCCATTCATAAGCCACATCTTTAACCAACAACTTAATTTTAATACCTTTGGGCAAGATCTGCTTTTGCGTGACATCATTTAAATCTACTTGTGCATCCGGCCATGAGTTGGACTCATTGGGATTCAGCACTATAATTTCAAACTGGTCCACATCACTCAATAATACACTTGATTCGGGTTGATCACGCCCACTGCTATTTAAATTATGGTATTTCAAACGATAGAGTTTTTTTTCATCTGCACGATATTGATATTCCACACGTTCATCCGGTGCAATACCCTGCTGTAAAGGATCGGTCACGCCGGTTTTACTAAAATTAAAGCGACCATTTTGCAGTACCAAAGCAGGCTGAATGTCATTGTTCATATTTGCAGTCAGTGGCACCGCTTGCACCGTATCACGAAGAATTTGCTGATACGCTTCTTGTAGCTGACCTAAATTCATTTCATGTTGAGTATTACGCTCTTTAACCTTGATCAAATAATCAAAAACTTTCCAGCCCAGTGCAGAAAGTACCGCAAATATGGCAATCGCGACCAGTAATTCAACCAAGGTAAAGCCTGAGGCACGATTAATTCGAGTAACACTCGAACGTGCCGCAAGTCCGAAAGCTCTGCTTGAGGAGCGAGCATTAACAATGTTACGTTTTGTCTGAGCACAAGATGAACAGCTATGCTGTGAGTGTAGCGCTTGATTTTTTTTATTTTTCGGTTGCATCAAACTTTGGCCTTATAATTAAAGAAAACCAAGTTCGTAATTCCAGACTCGACTTTACCTGCTTCAGCATTAAACAAACTGACTTGGACTTCAACACGTTGTACATTGGGACTAATGGTCGATTGGGCAGATTTATCAATTTGCCACGTTTCCCCTTGCTGGCTAATCTGTTTGGATTGGGTACCTTGCAACCACTCTTGGTTAATCTCCATCACCGCGACTTCGTTCAAAGCCACGAATTGTGCTTTGGTACGTAAAATTGCATTTGATGTCGCTTGGGTATATTGCATTGCCACTTTGGTGAATGCGATGGCTGCCGTCGCAAAAATAGCCAAGGCCACCATAACTTCCAATAAGGTAAATCCTGAGTAGCGATAAGTGAAACGCTGTTTCACCGCTGCGCAAGACGAAGAGCTATGCTCGGAGTGAAGATTAAGTCGAGCAATACTCGACCTGAGAGGTATTGCCTCACAAGAAAGTCCGAAAGCTCTGCTTGAGGAGCAGCGATGAACAAAACGCTGTTTCTCCGCCACGCAAGATGTTGTGCCATGCTTGGTGGATCTAGCTTTCATTGATTTTACCCAAATGATCAATTTCAATTTCTTCACCAATTGGATGCTGCTCAAAATAAAATTGGATCCGGACTGGCTTTGCCTCACCATTGCCTAACCAAAGTAGTTTAGGAGCATTTGAATTGATTAAATCCTCATTACTGGCATTCTCATAGCGATAATCCAGAGCAGTAATACTGAATGAAACATGTTCGGGTAAAGTACGCTGCGGAAATTCTGGATATTGCTGCCATTTTTTATTTTCAGTCAAAGCGGAATTTTGTAGGTTTGGTAAAGATGAAACGAAATATTCAACCACCCCATAACGAAAGGGCGAAACATCGGTTGCATTTTGAATATCAAGCGCAAAAATCCGCGCCTGATCATTGGCTTCACGGTTAATCCGACTTAAATCCATAATAAACACTTCCCGTGCCTGCATGGCTTTACGTTGATCAACCCCATTGATATTGGTTAAAATTAAAGAGGCCATGATCGCCATAATCACAATCACCACCATCAACTCTATAAGGGTGAAACCGCGAATTGATGATGATCCTGTGTGCTTCATGGCAGACCTTTAGGCAAACTGTTCCGTAGAACTGTTTTGTTTTGGCATTGCTAGCGCCTGGTCAATATAGGCCACACGTAATGTATCGCGTGAACCTAAATAGCGTTGATAAAAACTGGAATTCAGAATGGCTGCTGCGCCATGCGTTAAGGCCCAAATAGATGCCAGATAATCACGTGTAGACATACTACTTTGAATACTTTCCAGATAGCTTTCAGTCATACGAATAATAATCCGTAAACGCTGTTTTCTGACTTGATACAGTTCACTAAATAAATGATGAATGCCTACACCTGTAGTAGAAAGGCGCTCTTCAATTTGATGAAACAGCACTGTACGTTCAGGATGATGTAAATGATGTAACATAAAGAAAGCCAGATGTTCTGGAAAGGCTTTCTCCGCATCTTTAATCATTTCCAGCAACATGTTCTCATTACGAATAATAAGAAGCATATAGAGCTCATCTTTACTCTGGAAATGTTTATACAGAGTTCCTTTGGCAAGATCCAGTTCTGCTGCCAACGCATCAAGTGTCATCCCTGATTCGCCATTTTCTAATAACAGTTGCTCGGCAACCTGAAAAATTAACGCTTCTCTTGCTCGAAACTGAGCCTGACGATCCATCTTCACCCTGTAACTCTCTTATGCGCTTATATCAATTCGAATTATTTACTTTTGATTGAGAAGATTTTCAAAATTTTGCGTAGTAATGAAAGCGATTTCCTCAACTGACTTATCATATACATCACTTAAGGCTTTGGCTACATAAGGAACGTATTTTGGTTCATTAGACTTTCCTCTATAGGGCATCGGTGCCAAATAAGGACTATCCGTTTCAATCAACACCCGGTCCAGCGGAACCTGCTTGGCTACATCACGTAAATCCTGAGCATTTTTAAAAGACACAATCCCGGAAAATGACACGTAATAACCACAATCTAGCACAGCTTTGGCGGTTTCCCAGTCCTCGGTAAAACAGTGCAGAATACCATGCGTCGACTTTTCAGCACGAATGATATCTACCGTATCATGCTTGGCTGAACGGGTATGCACAACCACAGGCTTTTTCACTGCCTGAGAGGCATGGATATGACGGGCAAAACATTGTTTTTGTTCAGCAATAAAATCGGTACTATGAAAATAATCCAGTCCGGTTTCACCAATTGCCCACACTTTTTCAGGCTGTGCCAGTTCAATAAGATAATCTGTGGTTGCACGTGCCATTGTGTCAGGATCTTCACAGGGATGAACCCCGACACTGTAGCCAACATCTGCATGACGGGATGCAATTTTAGCCAGCTCGATATGGTCATCCAGATCTACCGAGATACTCATGAATCTGGATACACCCGCTTCACGCGCCTGTGCTAATGCCAGATCTAAATTACCATCATAAGGCGTTAAATCTAGCAGGGTTAAATGACAGTGAGTATCTACAAACACGGTGAGATCCTAAATCGTTCAAACAATTACATAGTGTAACTAGTTCGACCTTCAGACTTAATACCTGCAAGCAACTTTTCCGCTTCTGATTTGTAATAAACCCCTTTTTCTCCAGTCAGCTGCATGCCAAAGCCTTGTAATTTGATTCCATTCTGCTTTTGTGAAATCCAGATGACTTTACCGGTTAAAGGAATTTTTTGTGATTGCTCGGGTAATGTTGCCAGTACAAACACTTCTTCACCCAGCTTCACTGGTTGCTTGGTCGGAATAAACAATCCGCCACCCACAACATAAGGCATATAGCTGGCATACAAGGTTTCTTTATCCGGGATATTGGCCTGAATAATACCGCCCATACGTGGTTGCATCATATTCCCCTTTTAAATATTCAAATGTTCATTAGTTTTATACACAATTGATCAAGTACCAAATTAGCTTGTACGTTTTGCTCGATAAACTGTTTAGATTGTTGCAAATCGGAATAAATGGTAAATAAAAATTCCAATGAATATTGTTCTGATAATTCACTTAAATCCAAATCTGGATTTTTAACTTGCTGATTGAGCTTGACACAAATCAAATCGGACAACAAGTATTCAAACATGTGCGAAAAGTCACTAAAACTTAAGGCTTTATTCC
This sequence comes from Acinetobacter sp., assembly GCA_050285325.1. Classification (GTDB taxonomy): domain Bacteria; phylum Pseudomonadota; class Gammaproteobacteria; order Pseudomonadales; family Moraxellaceae; genus Acinetobacter. The sequence continues at coordinate 26,966 of JBLZXS010000342.1, read as the reverse complement.
ACTTGGTCGCAATTGCCATCGGCATATTTTTTTGAGTGACTAATTTTAGCCAATCACCTAAAAATTCTTGGCGTTTATTCAACCATTCAGCTTGTGCCAATTGCATGGCCTGCAAAGGCATCTGATTGGACAAATTCAACAACAATTGTTTCTGGTTTTGATCTAAATCCGGTAAATGCTGAGATAAATAATCGCCTGCTTGAGTTTCCGATATCCGGTCCAGAGCAAAATGCTGCAAACGACTGCGAATCGTCGCAGGAAGTTTTAGATAATGATCCGCCAATAAAATAATGACAACCCGATCACCCGGTTCTTCCAGTGTTTTTAATAATGCATTTGCAGAAGCTATATTTAAAGCTTCTGCCGGCTCAATCACAATCACCCGCCAACCATCTACCGTTTGCTGAACAAAGGGCAACAAATCACGGATTTTTTCAATCTTGATTTTGGCATTTTGTTTTTTATTGTCTTCATCTGTGCTGATATAGACATAGTTGGGATGAGTGTCCGATTTCAACCATAAACAGCTGCCACATTCACCGCAAGGTGCATTGTTCGCATGACGATTGGCGCACAACACCCAAGCCAAAAAATATTGCGCAAAGGCTTCTTTGCCACAGCCTTTTTTGCCATAAAAAAGCAAGCCATGGCCAAGTTTCGGGAAACGCCCTGTCAACGTATCCCAAACAGTTTGTTGCCATGGATAAACTTGTGCGACCACATCGTTTTGCATTGAATTAAAGCCCCACCTTATCCCAAATCTTACTCAAAACAGGAAACATCCATTTCATTCAGACGATCTAAATCTGCTTGCGTATCTACACCCGGAGGTAAATTCGCTTCTGCAACCGCAATCGCAATACGATGCCCATTTTCAAGTACACGCAGTTGCTCCAGACTTTCCAGTTTTTCCAGTACACCCATATCCCAAGACACATATTCTTGCAGCAAATTTACCCGATATGCATACAAACCTAAATGACGGTAAGCTTGCTGATGTAATTGCTGAACAGTTTGCTTCGCCCCATCACGATCATAAGGAATGGTCGCACGGCTAAAATACAAAGCCTGGTTGTATTTGGACATCACTACTTTCACAATGCTGTCGCGTTGGAATTCTTCCAGACTGTGAATCGGCTCACACAAGGTCGACATCGATGATTCAGGTTGTGACTCCAATAACTGTGCAACCTGTTGCACCAATTGTGCCGGAAGCAAAGGCTCATCACCTTGTACATTGACAATAATGTCTTCACTGGTCCAACCTTTAATCTGTGCAACTTCGCTTAAACGGTCTGTACCTGATGGATGATCAGCACTGGTCATTACCACATCCACACCTTCTGCACGGCAAACTTCTGCAATTCGCGGATCATCCGTCGCCACACATAAATCATCAAAACCCGCGACTTTCTTTGCCTGATCCACCACACGCAAAATCATGGCACGACCATGAATTTCTAATAATGGCTTACCCGGTAAACGTGAACTTGCAAAACGTGCAGGGATAACAATGTGTTTCATAAACGTTGAACCTTAAGAAATTTGAATACCGAGTTGCTGCAATTGCTGACCTAACACTTCATAACATTGAGGTGAAAGTACAGCCTCTACAGGAACCACCCAAATTTCCCGTTTGAAATCTGGATTTTGCTTTAATAATGGCAGAAGTTTCACTGCATCTTTTTCAGTGGTAATGATTGGACTTGTATCTTCAAATTGAAGATCTGTGATTTCATAATCATAATGATCAGGAAACTCATGGCATTGAAACTGATCAATCCCGATTGAATCTAAAGTTTGATAAAAACGCTGTGGAAAACCAATCCCGACAACGGCATAAAAATTGTCAGCTGGATTGAATGGTTTTTCTTCTACAGCATTCAGTAAATATGGAGGCGCAACTTCTAAGTGCATATTCAAGAAAGATACAGGTTTTGCTGCATGCTCAATGACCGTGCCTGTGTTTAAACGGCTTGGCGGTTCTCGCAAATACCCTTCAGGCAATAACTTCTGATTACCCAAGCCACGATTCCGATCCAGCACAATCCACTCAATTTGTCGCTGTAAAGCAAAATGTTGCAAGCCATCATCACTAATAATTAAATCTAGATCATGTTTGGATAATAAATATTCGATACTGCGTTGCCGATTTGAACCGACGACCATAGGAACGCCGGTAGACTGAACAATCAGACAGGGTTCATCGCCAACGACTTCTGGCACAGATTCCAAGTCCACATAAGCTGGAAAAGGCCCTTTCCCGCCATAACCCCGACTGATTACACCAACACGAATATTTTGGTTGTGAAGATAATTCACCAATTGAATCAGAAGCGGTGTTTTTCCACTGCCTCCGACTGTGATATTTCCAATCACCATCACTGGAACAGGTGCTTGATAGCTTGATTTAATTCCAAGTTGGTACAATTTTTTATTTAATAAAAAACCACCCCGGTAGATCCATGTCAAAGGTCGAAGCACAATTAACCACTTGGCTTGTTTATTCCAAGCATCCTGAATAAATTGTGCAATTGACATAAATCAATTTTCCTCGAAATTACGCTGATGCAATTGGTAATATGCACCATGCTTGGCGATCAATTCTACATGCGTACCTTGCTCGACAATTCTACCTTTATCCATCACCACAATACGATCTGCATTTTCAATGGTGGATAAGCGATGCGCGATGACAATAGTAGTGCGATCCTGCATGGCAGTATCAAATGCACGCTGAATATAATATTCCGATTCGTTATCGAGTGCACTGGTCGCCTCATCCAGAATCAGGATCGGTGCATTTTTCAAAATTGCTCGCGCAATAGCAATACGCTGGCGTTGCCCACCTGACAAATTCAGACCTTGTGCACCTAATGGCGTATCATAGCCTTGCGGTAAAGCCATAATGAAGTCATGCGCATAAGCAGCTTTTGCGGCAGCAATAATATCTTCTTCCGGAGCACCTTCAAGCTGTCCATAGGCGATATTTTCACGAACAGTACGATTGAATAGCACCACTTGCTGATTCACCATGGCAATCTGGGTTCGCAAGATATTCATATCCAGTGACTGAATATCCTGTTGATCCAAATAAATATGACCTGAACTTGCTTCCTGAAAGCGCACCAGCAGATTCACCAGCGAGGTTTTCCCTGCGCCTGAACGACCAACCAATGCAACCGTTTCACCGGCTTTAACATTTAAATTAAAATCATGTATCGCTTGATGACCATCTACATAAATTAAATTCACATTTTGAAATTGAATATTACCCTTCAGAACTGTGGTTAGAGTTCCAGTATTTTGTTCTTCGGGTAAATCGAGTAATTCAAAAACTGAATGCGCTGCCGCCATACCCCGTTGTAATTTTTCATTCACATCTGTTAAAGCTTTGATTGGCTTGCTTAGCATACCCGCGGCTGTAATATAAGCAACGAATTCACCGGCACTGGTATCACGTAAAATTTCTGGTCGTAACGCAATCCAGATAATAATCCCCATAGCAATGGACATAATGAATTGCACAACAGGACTATTCAGCTGCTGCACCACCACCATTTTCAAACCACGCTTTAAGTTTTCAAGTGAATGATCTTTAAAACGAGTCTGCTCATATTCTTGCCCACCAAAACCTTTTACGAGCAAATTACCATTTACTGTTTCTTGCACCACATGGTTAACGTCCCCCATGGTGTCTTGAACTTGTAAAGATAACTTACGCATACGCTTCGATGCTTGACGAACCAGAAAACCCATCAACGGAGCAAAAATCAGAATAATCAGGGTAAGTCGCCAATTGCTATATAACAAATATCCCAATAACCCAAGTGTAATTAAACCTTGTTGAACAATGGTTTTCAGTGATTCAGATGAAGCGGCGGTTAATTGCTCCACGTTATACATGATTTTAGCGGTGATATGACCGCTGGTATTATCCAGATAATATTGAGACGGAAGTTTAAGTAATTTAGCAAAAACTTCCTGACGAATATTAAAGACTAAATTCCGGGAGATCACTGCTGTGAAATAGCCCCCAATAAAGGAACCCAATCCACGGAAAAACATTAGCAAAATAACCAGAAAAGGAAATATAGAAGTAAAGCCTTGATCTCTATGCTGGATGGCGGTGATGATTTTTTCTAATAATTTTGCAATAGAGACTTCTGTTGCTGCACTAATTGCAAAACCGATAAAAACCAATATCGCTACACCCCAAAAAGGCTTTAAATAGCCCAAAAGACGTAGATAGACTTTAAAATCTTGCTTCACTAATAACCTCTAGACGGAACTTTAGTACTAATATTGATATTCACAAAACCCAGTTGACCTGCAACATCCATCACCCGAATAACATCCTGATGCGTGGCTTTGGCATCCGCGGCAATCACGAACATTAAATCACGGCGATCATTAGAAATCTGTTTAATTGCAGTATTTAAATCTGCCACATCTTTACTGGCAATCGATTGTCCGTTAATTGAATAATGCCCTGAAGCATCAACAACTACTTCAACTTTTTGCTCATATTGTTTAGGCGGTACACCTTGCGCATCTGGCAAAGTTAAATTCATACGACTAAATTGGTTAAATGTGGTCGATAACAGTAAAAAAACCAGAATAAACAACAAGCAGTCGATCATGGGTGTCAAATTAATATGAATATCTTCAACTTGCGTACGTTTGAATTTCATTTTTCACCCTAACCTGCTTTTCTAATATCTGGTTCTTCATCTGTAGAATTTTGATAGAAAAGTGCTGCATGAAACAAAGTAGATTGTTGCTCAAGCTCGGCAATGTACTCTTGCACCAAACGCTGAAAATAACGGTAGGCAAATAATGCAGGAATAGCAATAAACATCCCTGCTGCAGTTGTGATCAATGCTTTTGAAATACCTGGGATCATTAAGGTCGGGTTGCTGTTGGTGCCCAAATCAATTACCAAAAATGATTCAATAATCCCCAGAACTGTACCCAACAAGCCCAACAATGGTGCGACCGCACTTAAGGTGCCCAAGAAATTAATATTCTTTTCCAAATAGCCAATTTCTTGAGAAGCAGTGGTTTCCATCTGCGCGCGAGCATATTGCTCATTTTTATTTTTACTTTGATATCCGGCAGTAAAGATGCGTCCCAATGTACTATTTTGCAATACTTTATCTTGCTGCAGTTGTTGCATGACAACATCAGCAGTTTGAGTGTGATTCAGCAACAATACTTTTGGCAAAATCATCGATTTTTTTAACCGAATAAAGCGCTCAATGGTGATTGCTACTGTAAAAATTGAACATAAAACAAGGGGAAGCATAAGCCACCCACCTGCTTTGACTAATTCCCACATCTGTTTTTCCCCAATAAAAACAACAAAAAAATCATTCTGCGAAACAAATATTCAAAATACCATCCAATTCATCAAGTGAATGATACTGAATCACAAGTTTTCCTTTACCTTGCTTATTATGATCAATTTTTACATCTGCACTAAAGCGTTCTGCTAAACGCTGGGTCAATTGCTGGATATCAGGTGCCACATCCACTTTAGCTTTTTCTTGTTTAGGTGCGTTTAAATCACGGACCAGTTGCTCGGTTTGACGTACCGATAAACTTTTTTCAATCACATGTTCTGCAACTTTCAGCTGATCTTTGGCTTTTAAAGTTAAGATTGCACGTGCATGTCCCATATCCAGCAAACCTTGTTGCATGAACTCTTTTACTTCTTCTGCCAAAGACAGCAAACGCAACAAATTACTTACCGTGGTACGTGCCTTGCCCACTGTATCGGCAATTTCCTGATGACTTAAACCAAATTCTTCATGAAAACGCTGCAATGCCATAGCTTGATCAATTGGATTCAAATCTTGACGCTGAATGTTTTCAATCAGTGCCAAAGCAATCGCAACCTGATCAGTCAAGTCACGTACAATGGCCGGAATTTCAGTTAATCCCGCCAGTTGTGCAGCACGCCAGCGTCGCTCACCAGCAATAATTTCATAGGGAAATTTTTCATCATCGATTGGACGGATGACGATGGGTTGCATCACTCCATGTTTTTCAATAGAAGCTGCAAGTTCTTGTAGATCAGGTTCATGAATAAAACGACGCGGTTGATATTCCCCCCGCTTCAGCAAATGCACATCAATCTGCTTCAGCTGACCATGATCTAAACCTTGGGCCTCCATTTGTAATTTTTCTTTCTGGATTGATCCAAGCAAGGCATCCAAACCACGACCTTTAGCTAATCCGCGTTTTTTTGTGGTCATGCTTTAATTCCTTTTTTTACTTTGCTTTTCTTTAACATTTCAGCCGCTAAATTTAAGTAAGCAACTGCACCTTTTGAACTTTTCTCAAAATAGATAATCGGCAAACCATGCGCAGGCGCTTCAGCCAAGCGCACATTACGCGGAATCACGGTGTCATATAGCTTCTTGCCAAAATATTGTTCCAGTTCTTCTGAAACATCACGTGTTAAGGCATTACGCGCATCATACATGGTGCGTAACACACCGATAATCTGCAAATCCGGATTGAGTGCCTGTTGAATACGGTCAATGGTTTGGGTCAAATCCGCCAAGCCTTCCAGTGCATAATATTCACATTGCATGGGAATAAGTACACCATGTACTGCCGCGAGAGCGTTTACCGTAATCAGGCTTAAACTTGGTGCACAATCCACAATAATATAATCAAAAGAATGTTCAATTTCTTTTAACGCTTCACGCAGGATGAACTCGCGCCCTTCCTGTTCGGCAATTGCCAGCTCTACACCGGCTAAATCACGGTTAGCCCCTAAAACTCTATAACCCACTTCGGCTTTACTGATAGCAGTCTCAATAGGAACTTCACCCAACAAAACATCAGTAACCGAATATAAAAGATCATTTTTTTGGATACCAGACCCCATCGTGGCATTTCCTTGTGAATCCATATCCACAAGTAAAACACGCTTTTTTAACACAGCTAACGATGCTGCCAAATTTACTGCGGTTGTGGTTTTGCCTACACCACCTTTTTGGTTTGCAATCGCAATAATTTGTGCCATGGTAACCCCAATCCTTCGAAATAATTAAATACGTTTTAATAAAAGTAAATGTCGTTGTTCGTCCAAACGTGGAACTTTTAACGCAATAATGTCACAACTGAATTCAGTTTTGAATGCTTCAACTTCATCATGAGGAATCAAACCTTTCATCGACGCAATAATGCTGTCGTCGTGCATATACGGTTTTGATGCATTGATAAAGTCAGTGAGTGACGCAAAAGCACGACTGGTGATCACGTCAAACTGCCCCAAGTCATTAATACTGTCTTCATTTTCGACACGGGTTTGTACCGCAATCACATTTTTTAGTTTTAAGTCTGCAATAAACTGTTTCAAGAAACGAATTTTTTTGCCATTTGAGTCGAGTAAAACACATTCACGTTCTGGCTGACACAAAGCAATAATCATGCCCGGCATACCCCCACCGGTACCAATATCCAGCAGACGTCCTGGTGGCAAATCTTTTAAAATACTCAAACTATCCAGTAAATGTTTAACCAACATTTCTTTCGGATCACGAATAGCCGTTAGATTATAAGCTTTGTTCCACAGCACAAGTGCATCTTGATATTTCAGCAAAAGATTTAATGCTTCTTCACTCAAATCTAAGCCAAGCTTTTGACTACCTTGCTTTAACTCTTGAAAAAAAGGATGCATAAACAAGACATCTCAATAAAATTAAACTGAAGTATACCGATTTCTAGTCCGTGGAACAGTAGTTAACGCTTAGTGATTATGCACTTAAACGTACATCCCCTGACGAATCTGTAGATCTAGATCACTTAATCGTTCAGGTGTGCCAACATCCACCCAAGCTGCATGCATTTTTTCGGCGGAAATCTTTCCATCCAACATGGCTTGTTTCAGCAGCGGTGCAAGCGGTCTTTTACCCGCTTCCAACCCATCAAACATTTTTGGGTGAATCACAGCCACACCACTATAAGTCAGTGCCTCACCTGTCTGTTCCTGCTCAAAAGTATAAGCACGACCATTTGATAAGGTGAAATCACCCTTTGGATGTTGTACTGGATTGGTCACAAAAACCAAATGTGCAAGGTCTTGTTTAAGCTGGATATTTAATAAAGGAGTAAAATCAAAAGTCGTCCACACATCCCCATTCACTAAAATGAAGGGTTCAGTGCCTAACAACGGCAAGGCATTAATAATTCCACCTGCTGTTTCCAAACCTTGATCTTCACGCGTCCACAAAATTTTAACCCCAAACTGCGAACCATCACCTAAAGTACCAATCAGGACATCGGCCAACCAGGCAGAATTGATGATAATTTCAGTCACACCAATTTGTTTTAATTTTTCGATGTGCCAAACAATCAGGGCTTTCCCCCCAACTTCGAGTAAAGGCTTAGGCTTATAAAGGGTTAAAGGACGCATGCGATTACCCAGACCTGCCGCTAAAATCATGGCTTTCATTAGGCAGCAACCTCGTATGCACCGTATTTAGCTTCAAATTTCGGCATCACTTTAGTCTGGATAAACTGCATAAAAGGTTGCAGCTCTGCATAATCCTTACTTTCTTCAAGTAAATACCACATCACACGCGGTAAATCTTTCAAGTAACCTGTTTTTCCATCACGTTCGAATAAACGCACGAAAATGCCCAAAATTTTAATATGACGCTGAATCGCCATGAAGTCCGCATCGCGTTTGAACTGTGCAAAATCACGATCTTGTTTTGCCTCTGCAGGCAGTAAATCATAGAAAACTTTAAACCATTGATACACCTGATCTGCATTCCACTGTACATAAGCATCACGGGTAATCGAGATTAAATCGTAAGTATCCGCACCAATCACGGCATCCTGGAAATCAATTACTCCAAGATCAGTCTCGCCTTCAATTTTCATCAGATTACGGCTGTGAAAATCACGATGTACAATCACTTGCGGTTGCGCCAGTGCTGCATTGGCCAAGATTGCAAAGGTACGTTTAATTAAGGCCTGTTCATCTTGAGTCGGTTGAATCTGTAATGAAGGCAGCATCCAATCCGTGAGTAACTCCATCTCAGAAATGAGTTTTTCATAGGAATACGCCGGAAAATTTTCTGTACCATCAATTGCCTGCAATTCGATCAACTGTTTAAAGCTTTGCGCATAATAGGCATCAACCGTCTCATCATTGAGCAGGGTTGAGAGCAAAATATCACCAAAATCTTCTAGCAATAAAAAGCCTTGCTCCAAGTCTTTAGCGATAATATGCGGAACGCGAACACCATGACTATCGAAAAACTGGTCAATCGTCACAAAAGGCACACAATCTTCTTTTTCTGGTGGTGCATCCATAAGCATAAATGTTTTATTATTCAACTTGATTCGTGCATAACGACGGAAGCTTGCATCGCCTGGCAAAAAATTAATTTCAAATTGATCTGAATCAAGTACAGATGTAATCCATGTATATATGATTTGTTCACGTTGTGTTTTCATTTGCGATAAATTCTAAAACAGGCTGAGTTTTTAAAGTACTAAGTGTAGCCACTTATCAACTTTTTCTCTATGATGCGAGAATAATTAATTGCGATTAAGCATACTTGGTTAATGATACAAATGAAGCATCAGTTCAAATTTAATCCTTTAGCGACTGCTATCTTGACCCTTTTATGTGGCAGCTCGATTTCAAGCTATGCTGAGTCCACACTTCCAGCTTCGACTCTCGACAACCAAAAAATGAAGGACAGCATTCAGGAAGCTTATCCGGGGCAACAATTTTTTGAACAATACTATGTTGATAAATCATCGCCTGAAGCACAACAACGTCAGGGACAACATTTAAGTTCTGCTTATTGTCAAGGTGCCTGGGTTACCCCGATTAGTCCAGAAACCAAAGCTGTTGATGCTTCAGAAGCCACCTCAGTGGTCACTGCCGATTATGGTCATTATGATCCTAATGGTGACTCGGTTCTTCAAGGCAATGTACTGATTGATCAACAAGGCCGTCAAATTCGTGCCGATAAAATCACGATTGACCAGACCCAAACTTTCGCGAATGCGGAAGGCCGTGTGCAAATGGCTCAAGCCGGATTACTCGCACAAAGTGATCAAATCAATTACAACTTAAAAACCCAGCAAGGCGATTTAAATAACAGCTTCTATATTTCAGAAGAACAGCATGCACATGGACATGCAGAAAAAATTGCCCGTACTTCTGAAAATGTTGTAGTGATGAACAATGCGACCTACAGCACCTGCCCGCCAGATGAAACGCCAACCTGGAAAATTCAAGCGGATAAAATTACTTTAAATCAGGAAACGGGTCGCGGCGAAACCCGTGGAACCAAGCTGTATGTTAAAGATGTTCCGATTTTAGCAGTTCCTTACTTTAACTTCCCGATTGATGACCGCCGCACCACGGGCGTTTTAACGCCAAGTTTCGGCTTTACCAACGATGGTGGTATAGAACTTGCTGTTCCAGTTTATTTAAACTTGGCTCCCAATTATGATGCTACCGTTACTCCGCGATATATTGCTGATCGCGGCGCAATGCTTGAAGGTGAATTCCGTTATTTAACTGAAGACTTCGGCGCAGGTATGATGTGGGGCGGTTATTTAGCTTCTGATGATAAGTATGATGGTCAAGACCGTAAAGATTTTCATCTACTGCATCAATGGCAAATTAACGATCAATTTTCTACCAACCTAGATTATAACTATGCCTCAGATAAAGATTATTTTGCCGATTTAAATAACAACCCCAACTCGAAGACCGACTTAAACTTGCGTCGGGCTTGGGAACTCAACTATAAAAATGGTATTCCCGGCTTAAAAGCACAGTTAAAAGTTGAAGACTTCCAGACACTGGATAAGACCGTGTCTGATGAAGACCGTCCTTATGCCCGCTTACCCCAGTTTCTGTTAAATTATAAAACTGGAAACCCACTGGGTTTACAATACGAATTCAATAACGATACTGCCTACTTTAAAAAAGATATCAATATTGCAGATTCAACCAGTACGGGTTCATTTGAGCCAAGCGGCACCCGTATTTACAATGACTTTGCTGTTCGTTATAACTACCGTAATCCGTGGTCATTTGTTATTCCAGAAGTATCGATTCGTAATATCAACACTTTCTACGATCAAGACACCATTAATGCTAATCAAGACCTGAATTCCTCTAATGAAAATCAATCGGTCACTGTGCCGCAATTCACTTTAGATACCGGCTTGACCTTTGAAAAAGAAGGTAAATACCTACAAACCATTACACCACGTGCATTTTATGCCTATGCACCATATAAAAACCAAGATAGCCATCCAAACTTCGACTCGGCAACCGCGTCTATTAACTATGATCAATTGTTCAGCCCCCGTCGTTTCTATGGTCATGACCGTTTAGAAGACAACAATTTCTTATCTTTAGGTCTAAGTTATAGCTTATTTGATGACATTGGTCTGGAACGTTTAAAAACCAGTATTGGACAAAGTTTTTACTTCGAAGATCGTCGTGTAAAACTAGATAATGAATCTGATGAGTTTGATACTGAACGTCATACGGGACCTGTTCTCAGTGTATCGAGCCAGCTTTCCCAGAATTTTAGTATTGGTGCAAACTCGGCATGGATGTCAAATGGTGACAATGCTCAACGTGACTTGCAGCTCTATTACACCGGTGATCAAGGTAACCTATATAATGTAGGTTACTTCTATCGCAAAGATATTCCAAATCGACAAAAGCAATATGACCAAGTTGTTGCATCTTTCATTCAGCCTGTATCTAACAACTGGCGTATTATGGGGCATGCTCAATACGACATAGACAACAACGTCGCGCGTGAATATCTATTGGGTGTAAATTATGAAGCGTGTTGCTGGGGCATTTCGGTGTATGGACGCTCTTATTATAACGACTTAGATGATGTAAATGCGGAAGGCGTAAATGCAAAACGCGCCATTATGGCTGAAGTCAGCCTGAAAGGTTTAGGCGGTTTCAACAAAAAGCTTTCATCATTACTAGAAAATCGTATTCTAGGTTTTAATAAAATTAATCAATCTTGGACAGAACGTTAATGAAGACAATACAGTTAAAACATTTTTTCAAAGCGACTGCTCTTGCTTTAGCCCTTTCTTCATCAATGGCTACATTCGCACAACCAACAGACGAAGTTATTGCTTTGGTAGATAATAGTGTCATTTTAAAAAGTGATTTAGATCAAAGTATTGCGGAAATAAAATATCAACTTCAAGCTCAAAAAAAACCAGTTCCACCAGCACAATATTTACAGCAACAGGCACTAGACCAACTGATTATTCGTCAGGCCCAACTTGAGCAAGTCAAACGCTATAACATTAAACCGAATGAAAAAGAGCTGAATGAAGCAGTGCTTAAAGCAGCCAATCAATCAGGTAGCAAAAGCTTAGAAGCGTTTCAGCAGAAACTGGATGCTATTGCCCCTAGCACTTATGAATCGCTACGTAACCGTATTGCAGAAGATTTAGCGATTAATCGTTTACGTCAGCAAATCGTGATGTCACGCATTAAAATTAGTGACCAAGATGTGGAAAACTTTTTAAAAACTCCGCAAGGTCAAGCAGCGTTAGGCCAGCAAGTTCATGTCCTGCATGTTCGTATTTCGGGTGAAAAAAATATTGAAAAAGTTGCAGAACAAGTAAAGGCTGCGTTAAAAGACAGTAATGATATTGGTGCAATTGATAAAAAATTCACAGCCAATGGCGTAAAAGTCGAAAGTGCCAATATGGGCTTTCGCAATTTATCAGAAATCCCAGGCGAGCTTGCAGCACGCGTAAGCCCGCTACAGATTGGGCAAACTACGGACTTGATTAAGGTTCAAGATGGTATACATGTTCTAAAATTGTTAGATCGTAAAGGTGCTGAGCAAAAAGCCATCGTGCCTCAATATCAAGTACGTCATATTTTGATTCAACCTTCTGAAGTCGTTAGTCCTGAAAATGCAAAACAACAAATTGACAGCATTTATAATCGCTTAAAAGCGGGTGAAGACTTTGCAGTACTTGCATCTACCTTCTCTAACGATCCAGGCTCTGCTCGCGATGGCGGTAGCTTAGGTTGGGTGAACTCGGGAGTTATGGTGCCTGAATTTGAAGCTCAAATGAAAAAGACACCTGTAGGTCAAACCAGTGCCCCATTTCAGTCCCAATTCGGCTGGCATATTCTTCAGGTGACAGATACTCGCCAAAAAGATATGACGCGTGAATATCAAGAACGTATGGCACGTCAAATTTTAGGTGAACGCCAATTTGATGCTGAGCTGGATAGCTGGTTACGTGAAATTCGCAGCAATGCGTTTGTCGAAATTAAAGATCCAAGTCTGGATCGTAAAAAAAACAAATAAACTTGATTGAGTTAAGTTTTAAAAAGCCAGTTGCGATGAGTAACTGGTTTTTTATTGCATAAATATTTAAGCAGGCTTTACATAAAAATCGGGCAGATTTATTTAGGTTTTGTTGACACTTTTCACAAGCATAGTCAGATCAAAATACAAGTGACAACATCAAATTTTTCTTCGTTCCGCTTTAACTTGTTTTACAAGGCAACTTTAAAATCGTGTGTTGTCTCAATCCATTGGATTAATATTTACCTCTACTATGCCAAATGATTTTTTGGATTGTCTCTATGGATTTTTTTAAATATTTTTATTTTTTATCAGCAATATGATCATAAATTTGAAAAATATAATTAATGGATAGCCCTTCTGAATGAGCACCACCTCTAAACAAATAAAATTATTTCAATTAGTTATTATAATCAAGTCAAAAACTTCTTAAATACTGAATTGGAGTTAGCGATAAAGTTAGCTAAATCTCGCCAAGAACAATCGGGTCGAATTTTATTTTAACAATTGAATTTTAGGTTCTCGCTATTTTTTACACGGCATAGATGCACAAATTCGATTTTAAACAAAAAAAAACCTCTCACAAGGAGAGGTTCTTCAGAATCAAGTATTAACGATTATTTTCGTCATCTTGAGAATCTTCAAATTTTGTTTCGCTTTCAAAACCTGGGTTTGATTGACCACCGAAGCCACCTTGACCACCGAAGCCACCTTGACCACCAAAGCCGCCTTGACCACCAAAGCCACCTTGTTGACCGCCAAAACCGCCGCCTTGACCGCCAAAACCGCCGCCTTGACCGCCAAAACCGCCGCCTTGACCGCCAAAACCACCTTGACCACCGAAACCACCCGGTTGACCGCCGAAGCCGCCTTGAGTACCGCCTTGAGCACCAAAACCACCAGCAGCACCTTGAGCACCAGCAGGAGCACCAGCAGGACGTGGATTACGCGCAGGAACTACTGTAGAAATCGCATGTTTGTAAACCATTTGGCTTACTGTATTTTTTAATAAAACGACATATTGGTCAAAAGATTCAATATGACCTTGTAATTTAATACCGTTAACAAGGAAGATAGAAACAGGAATACGTTCCTTACGGAGAGAATTCAAGAACGGATCTTGTAAAGTTTGACCTTTAGACATGTTATAACTCCAAAAAAAATTTAAAAATCAGCGCAAAAAACTATCTCTATTTTCAAATAAAAATTATAAAAAGATAGTTACTAAATTTTGCTTTATCCGTAACAGTTTCGCAAGTCTTCTTGAGCCTGCGTTATCGTCAAATATGTTTTAAAATTATGAGATTCTTGCAAAGATCTTAACCAAGTATATTGACGTTTTGCAAGTTGTCGTGTTGCAAACAAAGACTTATCTTCCATTTCTTGCCGTTTTTCGTTACTTTGATCACTTTTTTGTAGAAATTCCAAAACTTGACGATAACCAACAGAACGCATGGAAGGTAAATTCTCATTTAAATCGTATTTTTCAATCAGACTTTCAACTTCATGTAAAAAACCAATATCCCACATTGTTTTCAGTCGCATCTCTATACGTTTATGTAATTCTACACGATCTGGCAATAAGGCATGATTATGAAAAGTGTAACGGTATGGTATGTTTTTAGGCTGTTCCGCTTGTAGTTTTGTAATCGGCTGCCCGGTAAGCTTAAATACTTCCAATGCACGGATGATTCGCTGCTTATCACTGATTTTAAATTTCTGGCCCGCTAAAGCATCCACACGACATAATTCTGCATAAACCGCCTCCCAGCCTTGCTGCTCGGCTTGCGCTTCAATTTCAGCCCGAATAGCCTGATCTGCACTGGGTAAATTGCTTGACAATCCTTCCAATAAAGCTTTGAAATACAACATGGTTCCACCCACCAAGATCGGGATTTTACCACGTGCATGAATATCATCAATCAATACACAGGCATCTTCAACAAAATTGGCTGCCGAATACACTTCTAGGGGCGTGATAATGTCGATCAGATGATGCGGATAGCGCGCCTGCTCTTCTTTTGTCGGTTTGGCTGTACCAATATCCATATCTTTATAAACCAGCGCAGAATCGACGGAGATCAACTCAAAACGACCTTGCTCATAAAGTTCACATGCCAAAGCGGTTTTACCGCTTGCAGTTGGTCCCATTAAATTGATGACCGGCAATTGATTTGACATGTACAACTACTCTCCTCGAGCAAAAAGTTTATCTAATTGTGAAAGTGGAAATGCACGCCAAGTTGGACGTCCATGATTACACTGACTGGCAAATTCGGTTTGTTCCATTTGGCGCAGCAAAGCATTCATTTCAGAAAGGCTTAAGATACGATGTGCACGCACTGCGCCATGACACGCCATTCCCGCCAAAATTTGGTCACGCTTTTGCAGCAAGCCTTGGGCTTCATCACTTGGGTCTAAATCATTCAGCAACTCAGGTACCAAGGATTCGAAATCTGCCTTATGCAAAATGGCAGGTACCCCGCGTACAATCACTTGTTCATCGCCATATTGATCAATTTCCAGACCTAAACGCGCAAGCTGATCTTTCAATTCATCTACCCGCATAGCTTGCATACGACTGATACTGATGACTTTGGGAATAAGCAACTGTTGTGATGTCCAAAATTCTGGCTTATCCCACGCGGCTTTCATTTGCTGCAATACAATCCGCTCATGTGCGGCATGCATATCTACAATAATTAAGCCTTCGGTATTTTGCGCAAGGATATAGATGCCATGCAATTGTGCAATTGCAATACCAAGTGGATGCTCATCCACATGAGTTGCAGTAGTTTGTTCAAATTGATTCAGCTCTGTATGTGCAGCCGATAAGGTTGATTCACGTAATGGTGCTAAATAACTTTGCAAGGCATTATTCAACTGCTGTGAACCGGCATAGCGACTTTGTGAAGACTGGGACGAATATTGAACGGTTTGCGGGCTAGAAGCATTAAAATCAATTAATAATTCAGTAGATGATTCAACCGCCATGACGGGCTGTTTAGTCTCAACAGCACGATGAAGTTGAAACTGCTCCTGATAACGCGGATGTTGCGCTTGAGGAAAATCAACCGCATCTTCTTGCATTTTCATAGCCTGAGCCAAGTCAGCACTTGCCGTTTGGAACTGAGACAAAGTTTCTTTGGCAAAATGGCGCACAAACTCATGCACTTCACGCTGGTTTAAAAAACGAATTTCATGCTTGGTGGGATGTACATTGACATCAATATTTTCAGGATCAATTTCTAGGAACAATAAATATGCCGCATGTTGATGACCATGCAAAATCCCATCGTAAGCCATACGCAAGGCATGTGAGATGGTTTTATCTTTTACAATACGCCCATTCACGTAGACATACTGCAAATCCGCTTGTGAACGTGCATCGGAAGGATGTCCGAGCCACCCAGATAGACGCATGCTGATGCTATCAGCATCTATCCAATAGGCATTTTCAGTAAATTGGCGACCTAACAGGTGCTGAACACGTTGAAAACGGAGTTCGCCACTATCAGCCACCGGCAAGTTCAAACGAATATTATTGTTATGTTCTAGAACAAAACGGATATCAAAATGGGTTAAGGCCAGACGACGGACAATTTCTTCAATATGCCCAAATTCAGTCCCCTGTTTTTTTAGGAACTTGCGACGAGCCGGCACATTAAAAAACAGATCTTGTATCCGGATATGGGTGCCTTTTTGTGTGGCGACTGCTTGAATTTCCTGATGATCAAAAGCGGTTCCGTTCACTTCAACCTGATAACCGACTCCCTCATCATTTTGACTGCTGATCAGGGTTAAACGTGAAACCGCAGCAATCGAGGCCAAGGCCTCACCACGAAAACCCAAACTGACAATGGCCTGTAAATCATCAGCCGTTTGAATTTTACTGGTGGCATGCCGCATCACTGCCAAAGCCAAATCATCCGGATGAACCCCATGACCATTGTCTATGATTTCAATCAGGGTACTGCCACCCTGTTCAACACGAATAATAAGTTCAGTCGCACCCGCATCAATTGAATTTTCTAATAATTCTTTAACCACCGATGCTGGACGTTCAATCACCTCACCTGCTGCAATCTGGTTCGCCAGAGCAGGATTAAGGGTATGAATACGACGTTGGCTTAAATCATTACGCATTGTTAAAATGACTCTCTAATGCTTGGTTTAATGCTGCTGATCCAAAACTTAAACTTGCTGTACGCGTCAGCTCATCTTCAGACTTTTCAATATTGATAATCAGGTCAGCGGGTGGAATTTCATCGCCACCTTTTGAAGGCCATTCAAATAAAAATAGCGCATTCGGTGTTTCCAGATAATCGCGAATACCCATCAGTTCCAGTTCATACGGATCATTTAAACGGTATAAATCGAAATGGAAAATGTCTTTGCCATTAATATTATAGGGTTCAACCAAGGTATAGGTCGGGCTTTTTACCGCACCTTGATGCCCTAAACTGTGCAAAAAATAGCGTGTTAGTGTCGTTTTTCCTGCGCCTAAATCACCAATTAAATAAACCACACCCGTGCTAAAATGCTGCGCCAAAACCTGTGCTAGATTTTGGGTATCGTCTTCATTGTTTAAGGCTAAATTAAATGAATACTGCATATTACTCACGACATGATTCCAAAGAACAATTATGATAGCATCGCACTGCTTTATTGCCCATGCTCGCACTTCCAAATGTGTAACTTTTCCTACATTTCATTGTAGATAGCTTTGATTCTATACACGACTGATTAATCCACGACAAATCATATGACTAACACTGAATTTATTCCGCCTATGATTGCGGGTGTAAGCGCAAGTAAAGTATTCCTTCCCAAAATGAAGCCTGCACCGGCAACTGTCTATCAATATCTGTGTCAGCAATTTGCGCATATTGAATTTGCTGAATGGCAACAGCGTTTTGCGGATGGTTTAATTTATGATGCATCGGGTAATCTCTTAACCTGTGATGCACCCTATATCGAAAACAGTCATGTGTTTTACTACCGTTTCTTAGCCCATGAAATACATGTTCCTTTTGAACATGAAATTTTATTTGAAAATGAACATTTACTGGTCATTGACAAACCGCATTTTTTAACCATTAGCCCCACTGGGCAATATGTTCAAGAAACACTTTTAGTGCGTTTAAAAAAACAAAGCGGTAATGAATTTTTAACCCCGATTCATCGTCTGGACCGTGAAACTGCAGGTGTGGTGTTATTCTCTAAACAAGTGTCTAGTCGAGCAGCCTATCAAGAAATGTTTGCACAGCGCCAGGTTAAAAAAACTTATCATGCCATTGCAGCTTTTCATGCCGATTTAATATTTCCTTGTTACACACGTCATCGAATGGAAAAAGGACAGCCGTTCTACACCATGCAAGTGGTTGAAGGAAAAATAAATAGTGAAACTGAAATTGATTTACTTGAACATAATTCTGCATGGGCGAAATACCAGCTTAAACCGATCACGGGGAAGCAACACCAATTACGTGTTCACTTAAACAGTTTAGGCATTGCCATAAAAAATGATCCTTTTTATCCGGTCGTACAACATAAAAAGGATGAGGATTTTTCAGCACCCTTACAGCTCTTGGCTAAACACATTCATTTTACTGATCCAATCACGGCGCAAGAGATGGAATTTTCATCAAATTTTGAATTGTCATTGTAATATGTCTGTCATTACAAATTATTTTTGCAAATATTATGTATGAATATTGAAATTACATTGAATTTGATTAAAATAAATGCTGAAAAGTTAAGTAATTAGATGTATTCAAAAAATCATGAGAAAAACAGAAGTTTATCAAATAAGACTTGACTCCCAAGAAAAGAAGCATGCTTTTGCGGTGTTTAAACAATTGGGGATTACGCCAGCACAAGCAGTTCGACTATTCTTTAAACAAGTCGTACTCACCAAATCAATTCCATTTTCTATTGAAAATCAAAGTATTAATCTGGAACAACTGCATAGAATCCGTAAGCTAAAACAACAACAACCTGTTTTATCAGATAATACCGAACAATCTAGTGAGGCTGATGAAGAGTTTATTTTAGATGATGATCACTTGGACTTGTTTGAAGAGCTGAATGCCATTTTGGGCGAAAGTGACAAAACTTAACAGTGTTGCATTTACAAACAAATTTTAAAAAACTCAATATAAAAAATTAGTTATGCTTCATGCAAAGATAAAAAAGCATGGAGTATGGAATGATCGTAAGACGCGCAACTCTAGAAGATTTACACCCTCTTGCGGTTTTATTCGATGAATATCGCCAATTTTATGGTGCTTCTTCCAACTTGAATTTATCTTATCAATTCTTAAAACAACGTTTTGAAAATAAAGAAAGTGTTATTTTCATCCATATTAAAGATGACGTTTTTACCGGCTTTGTTTTACTTTATTTAGGCTTTTCTTCAGTCGCCTGTTCAATCTATTATATTTTAGATGATGTATATGTCACCCCAACCTTTCGTCGTCAGGGTTCCGCAAAACAACTGATTGATACGGCCATTTTATTTGCACGCCATGAAAATGCTTTGCGCATCAGCCTGGAAACGCAGAAAACCAATTACCAATCACATAAACTTTATGAACAAATGGGTTTTGTGAAAGATGATGAATTTCAAACCTATCATTGTTTTCTTAAATAACCATACGTGTCTTGGCCAGCTCTACTTGCTGTTCAGTTAAATAAATCCACTTGCCCTGTTCCAATTCAGGAAGCGCTAAAGCACCAATCTGCTGACGATGTAATCGTTCCACTTTATTTCCTACTGCAGCCAACATCCGTTTTACCTGATGATAGACACCTTGATGAATTGTCAACTGTAATTCATTTTCTGACAGTAGCACGATATCTGTAGCTGCAAAAACGCCGGATTCATTGCGTAATTCTACGCCCTGCTGCAATTGCTGCATTTGTTGTTGTGTCACAGGATCGGTAGTTTGCATGCGATAGACTTTAGCAACATGCTTTTTGGGATGGGTTAAGGCTTGCAGAAATTGTCCATCATCCGTCAATAAGAGCAGTCCACTAGTATCTTGATCCAAGCGTCCAACACATTGCAAACCACGGTTCATCAATACATCATCAAATAAATCGAATACACTAAAATGATGGGTGGCTTGATGGGAACATTCGTAATCTTGAGGTTTATTTAAAGCAATATAGACCTTTTCACGATAATCAAAACTTTGTCCATATACGGAAAAATTTAAATTAATTAAATCGAGTTTATGTTTTGCATTGGTGATAACTTCACCCTGAATAGCAATCGCTCCATTTTTAATGAGTTGCTGGCAATGTTTACGCGAGCCAAAACCTTGCGATTGCAACATCTTTTCCAAAAACATATACCCCACCTTTTTAACAAGCAGCAAAGGCGCATTCTATACCGAAATGCCAACTAATTTTATTGTTCACCGCCCTTTTAATTAAATCTAGGCTTAAAACCCGATACAATAGCGATTATTTCTCCAGTCTCCCTTAAAAGTAATGTCCAATTTAGATTTAAATTTGATCGTTCTGTTGGTTTTATTGGCTTGCGGTATTTTTAGCCATAATAGTGCAGTCACGATTGCTGCCGGTGTTTTAATTGTCTTTCGCATTACTCCGCTCAGTGAATTTTTTCCTTATTTACAACAACACGGTTTAAATATCGGCATTATCATTTTAACCATTGGTGTTCTGACCCCGATTGCCAGTGGAAAAATTCCAAGTGAGGCAATTTTAAAATCCTTTATGAGCTGGAAATCATTACTGGCCATTGCTATTGGGGTTTTAGTCGCTTGGCTCGGTGGGCGTGGTGTTAAGCTGATGAGTAACCAGCCCGATGTGGTTGCTGGTTTGCTGATTGGAACGGTTGCAGGCGTTGCTGTATTACGCGGTGTTCCTGTCGGTCCTTTAATTGCCGCAGGCATACTGACTCTCTTTATCGGGCATTCTTGATTTTTTAATTTTAAACCTGATCACTGCTACTCATCACACTTGATCTTCATGGAAGATGCAGCTTTTTGGAATAAGATTCTGGATAAAAGCATGCCTATCAGGGACAGGCTGGCCATTAAAATGCCCACCCAAAACCATTCACCTGTAGCCAGTACAATTGAAGCAACCAAAGGCGGCAACAGGAATTGCGAGGTAGCAGAAAATTGCAACACCAGCCCGATCGTGGTGGTAATGGCAATGGGCTTTGCGGAAAAATTTAACACTTGAGAAAACACGACAGCTGCCACCAGACCGCCAAATAATGAAAAGCTCAAAACCAATATAAATTGTAGACCAAAGGGCAAGAATTCACGTAACAAATAAAAACTCAGGGCACAGACCATTAAGGTGTTAAAACCGGTTTGGACTAAAGTTTGAGGCTGGAAACCACGCTGTAACAGTAAGCCACAAACAAAGGTGCCAATAGCATTGGCAATCGCCACAATAGCCGTTAAGCTCCCTGCCACCGCTAAAGAAATTTGATATTGCTGATAAATGCTGGGTAAAAAACCGACCAGACTAAACCATTGTCCGGCGTATGTACCAAAAATAATCGCCAGAATCCAGGCTGGAGGATGTTTTAAAGTCAGTTTAATTAAATCCAAAACGGCAACCGACTGGGTATGGATTTGTGCTGTGGGAATAATCGTGTAAATCACACCTGCCAAGGCAAGTGATAATAACCCGAAGCAAATCCAAACCCCTTGCCAACCTATGCTATTGAGCAGGAATGGTGTACACAGCAAGCCTATTCCCATTCCGCCGCCCATATAGGCACTCCATAGCCCCATCTTGGCTTGCAGCTGCTCGACGGGAACCAGTTGGCGGATAAAAGCAGGACCACTTAAGGTGATCAGTAAAAATCCGAAACCTTCGAACACACGCAGTGCCAGCAACACTGAGAACGTTTGGACAAAACCCCCAATAAAACTGGCGATTGCGAGTAAACTTAATCCGAATAACACACAGCGTTTTAAGCCAATTTTAGCGATATAACTGCCAAGTAGTAATGCCATGCACATACCGGCAACTTGCACCAGGGACAATAAAAAACCGGCTTGCACCAAACTGATGCCTAACTCGGCTTGTAGTACAGGAACTGCGAGTGGTAATTTCCCGACATGCATGGCAGCGACAAATCCTGCTGCAATAATCCATAAATCTTTGCTGAGCCAATGCGCGGAACTCACAACCTTCTCCTTTAGCGATTCGAACGCCAGACTAGCAAGAATAAAAACGATAATTTATCTTTGATTTAGATAAGCTTAGAGTTCAGAACAATCAATCTATATTGACTCAGGCCATGAGAAAATTCCGTCTAAAGCTGTGAACTTGTGCAAAATTCAGCACATCCTTTTTAAGCAGAATAATACTGATTACGCTTTTGCGAGAATTTAGCCAATTGCTTTAAGAAACCTTCAAAGTAACTTTTTTCTTTCTCATCGGTTCGATAGCCTGCATACAAAGTACGACGTAAACCTGTAGAAGAAACGCAATCTAAACGACGTGAAGTCACCCAGCCTTTTTGCTCATATTCATTTACCACCCAATCAGGAAGTGCGGCAATTCCCCGCCCACTGGCTACCAATTGAATCAACATCTGGGTTAAATCTGTGGTTCGTACTTGTTTTGGCAAAATATTGGCAGGAATAAACAGTTTTGCCATGATATCTAAACGATGCTTATCCACCGGATAAGTAATCAAGGTTTCATCTGCCAATTCTTGTACGGTAATGCGTTCTGCACGCACCAAGGGATGAGTATTCGATAATACCAAACGTGATTCATATTCAAAGATCGGGAAATACTCGATACCTTTTAATGCAATCGGATCAGCGGTAATCAACAGATCAAATTCTGAATTTTGCAAAAGTTCATGCGGATTGGCTTCAAAACCAGAAGCAAAGTCCAGGTCGACATCTGGATATAAGTGACGATACTGATTCAGCAAAGGCATCAACCAGTCAAAACAACTATGACATTCAGACGAGAAAATAATACGCCCGGTCTGACCATGCACAATACGGGTAATATCAGTTTGGGTAATCTGGATCTGTGGCAAGACATCATCGGCTAATTTAAGTAAACGCTGTCCCACATTAGAAAAAGTCACCGGGCGACTACGGCGATTCACTACCTCTACCCCATACCAATGATCCAGTTCTTTCAACTGATGGGAAATGGCAGATGGCGTCAAACACAGGTCATTGGCTGCAGCCACCAATGAACCATGCTCACGCAAGGCAGTTAAAGTTTTTAAGTGACGAATTTCGAGCATGAGCAAAGACCAGCAAAGCACTGCTTTGCCTGAGCGCAAGACGAGAAGCTGAGCTTCGAGTGGCAAGGATCAAGCAAAACTATAAAAACAACCTTGCGCAAGACTTACAGCTATGCTGGAAGTGCGAAGGACAATAAAGATAGCAAGCTTTGCCTGAACGCAAGACAAGAAGCTATGCTTCGAGTAGCAAGATTGAGACAAAACTTTAATAAATAAAGATTAACCACCCAATTTTTTGAGTTAATACTTACTTATTTTCAAAATAAATAAGTAAATTTAGCTCTTAATAATTGAATTAAATTCAATATATCACAAATTTAATTAATTTATTTCATGTATTGTTTTATTGGATGCTGTTTTCAACCAAAAGTACCTTCTTGCAGGAAAAACATCATGCCTATTACTTCTCATATTCTGGGCTATTCACATGTGAACGTATAATACGAACTGGAATTTACTAAGATAAGTTACTGAAAAGGTGAAATCACACACTGAGAATTTTTGAAAAAAGTTTAAATTGTTGAAGCCCGCAATTAACAAGCTCAAGTTGAGGCAGGTCTTTCATTGGTCACTGTTGGAGACTTTGTACTCTATGAAAGTATTTTAACTCATGTAGCACATTTAGGGCTGATTTCTAATAGGTTTGCAGAAAGCAGTAAACTGAGCTGAACTTTTATAGGTTACCATGGCTTAAAAACCCGTAACTGGGATGAAACTAAAACCGCATTGGCTATACGGATAAAAATGGCTAGCGAAGTTCGCGAAACATTAACTAAACCTACCCAACTTATTGATTTCAGGTATTTCAAAGCAAATAGCCCTATTTAAGGGTTGTTTTTATATGATGAAATTTATCTCTTAAGAAAAGCGATAATATTGTGCTGTACTAAAGTCATAAAAATTTATAGAAGAACCGGAAATCGTAATCTCAAAATAACTTGAATTTCCATAATGATAACCTTCGTATTTTTTTATGCCTTTCTTTTTTAAACTGATAAATTCAGCATGACCATAATCATATAAATTAAATTCTCGACCGGTATGTCGCCCTTCAAAAATTGCCGATCGCTGATAATCAAAAAGTTTAGCTTCGTGTTGATTCACATTTCCGCTAATTTGCGGATATAAACTTTCGTTATAATCATAAATGTTTGATTTATTGTTACCAAATTCTAGTTTGGCAACCACCAAAGCTAAGGCAGCTCGCTGATACTGTTTCATAAATTCGTCCTTTTTGTTTTTTTAATTATGCTGAGTAAATGAAAAAATCATCCTGTTTTTTCTATTTTAAAACTTGTTCAAATTGTTCTATTTATATACAACATAACAAATTCTTTTTTCAACGCAAAGTATTAATTTTTATTCTGCTCTAAAATTAAATTTAAAGTTTCTTAGATTCTTATTTCTCTAACGACTCAATCATAACCTCATCTATTAAGCTCATCTTTTTTTCTCAAACTTAATACTAGAGAAAGATTTATTTTTATAATGGAAATATATCAAATTTAAAGCATTTTTAAAGTTTAAAACTTTACTTCTAAAGCTCTAAACATTTATTTCTCAGTAAAATTTAAAATAAAAAGGACATCTAGTGATGTCCTTTTTTAATTAACTTATTAAGGCTTATTCAACAAAAAGTAGTGCCAAACGCACTTGGTCATAGCCCATACGCGGACTGGTCGCCTCCACGATCGGACGTAACTTAATCACACCATCTTCACTGAAATTTTCTGCACTTTGTCGTTTGATAAGACGCTTATAAATTTTCCGCACTTGCTCTACCACTTCTTCACCCGGATGAGCCACAGAGATATCTAAACCCTGCTCTTTATGCAATTTGGCCAAATGATTGATAATGGTAGCAGGTGTTAATCCACGCTCAACCGCAATGTCCTGAATTTCATAACCTTCTTCAAAAAGCTCACGCGTTTCATCAAGTGTCGCCGTGGCATAATTGGTTTTACCACCACTTTTAGCAATTTTCTTTTCATTGCGCTGAATTTCAGTTTCATTCAGCGTACCGCCACAATGACGAATAAAGGCTTTATGCTGAGGAGCTAAATCAATCAACTCAAAGTGATTTTCTGCTTCATCGGACAATTCCTGAAAACGTCGATCGGCTTTAATCGCCAAACTATCTAGTTCCAAAGCCTGCGCATTAATTCCAAGCAGTTTTAAGCCATTTAAGGCTTTTAACCGTGATATTGCCACATAGCCCTGACCTTTCTCAAAAGTATGAGTCAGATTTATTTCAGCCGCTTCCAAGGTCATGCCTTGAGATTTATGAATGGTAATTGCCCATGCCAGACGAAGTGGAATTTGCTGAAAACTGGCAATGGTTTTACCGGCATCGTTATCCACCGACCAGGTTTCAGGCGCAACAATCAGTACTGTGCCATCGGTCAGTTTTACTTTAGGCAAAATGCCATGATCATCGTCTTCTTCAAAACCAATCACCTCACCTAAACTGCCGTTGATATAACCCATGTCAAAGTTGTTCTTCACAAACATCACTTTGGCATTTTTCTTTAAGGTGAGATTTTCAGGCGCACGCACAGATGATTTTAAAGTTTCAATCAGTTTGTCATTACCATCACATACCGCTTCAAACTGTCGCTCATCCGCTTCAATGGCATTCAGATGCTTAAAGTTGATCGCATCTACATCCATATTGTGGGTATACAAACGGGTAAAGGTTTCCCCAATGTCTTGCTGGCGGGTTTGCTCTAAAGCACGAAGATGGTCAGCCGTAATGCTCTGGCTACGAATGGCATTTAAAATGTCGTTTAAATAATCGTTACCTTGACGATGTTGCTCAGTCAAATAACAGACCCGGAATTTAGCTTCGACCCAGGCATCTGACATAAAGCAGAATTTATCCCGGTTGCGTTCGTCATTTTTACCGACTGGCGGTAACTGGAAGAAGTCACCTGCGACAATGACTTGAATCCCGCCAAAGGCTTCATCACTTTCTTTGAAATATTTGAGAACCTGATTGACCAGATTCAGCTGCTTGGCATGCAACATGGAAATTTCATCAATAATCAGCACTTGGGCATTTTCTAAATGCTCTTTTAAGTATTTACGTTCTTTCATGTTTTTTAGATCGGCATCGGATAAAAAATCCTTGATCCCAATCCCGGCCCAGGTATGAATAGTCATGCCATTCATATGCGTTGCTGCAATACCAGTCGAAGCGGTAATTGCGACGGGTACTTTACGTGCCTTTAAATAATTGATGTACTGATTGAGTGTATAGGTTTTTCCCGCACCAGCCGAACCTGTTAAAAACACATTTTCGCCTGCTTTTAAAAGCTTGAGTGCAGTTT